>JAATGJ010000159.1 GCA_015654695.1 Chitinophagales bacterium
AAATAAATGCAAACCTTTCATTAACCAACAAGTGGATGTAAGTTGGGATCAATTACAAAATATTATACCTTTAAATCAGTTTTCATAGGGTACGGAGTAAAAACGGGCGAGGGTTTCTACCCAGGCCCTAACTTTTTTAGGTAAGTACCAATCGCTTACGGTCTATTCGCACCATATTACCTTTTTTCTCCATTCCTTTCGTTGTTTCCAAACTTTAACAATCTTTCAAACCGGAATCCTTTTGCAGAAAACACTTCTAATGTCTTTGGCAAACAAAATTCAAGCAATGGAAATGCTTTTTCACTATCATGAAAAACAACAATTGAACCCTGCTTTATATTTAAGGCAACGTTTTGCAGGCATTGATCTTTTGTAATAGTGTTATCAAAATCTCCGCTTAATATATCCCACATAATAATTTTCGCAGATGTATCTTTTATCGCTGCGGGTATATTCCTTGCCTGGAAACTTCTTATTCTTCCATAAGGCGGACGAAACAGGGATGAATCAATGTGTTTTGCCGCTTCCGCTACATCTTTCAGGTATGTTTCATCAGGCGTTTTCCATCCGTTCAAATGATTGTAGGTATGATTGCCGGTACTGTGCCCTTCCTCCAGTATTCGCTTATATATATCCGGATAGGCAGCTACATTTTTTCCAATACAGAAAAAACTGGCTTTGGCGTCGTATTTTTTTAATTGATCCAGTACAAAGGGGGTAGCTGTTTCATGCGGGCCGTCATCAAAAGTGAGGTAGATCACTTTTTGACCGGTCTTAATATCCCATATATAAGAAGGATATATCTTCTTTAGCCACCAGGGGGTCTTTACAAAGTAATTCATAGAAAAGGCACAAGGTACAAGATATGAGACAAGCCACAAGTACACGACTCCAGGGCCTGCATCTTGTTCCTTTCACCTTGTATCTTCCTCCATTATCTTTGCAGCTTATGAGTAAAAAGGTAAGAGTTCGTTTTGCTCCAAGTCCTACCGGCGGTCTGCACCTGGGTGGAGTAAGAACAGTTTTATATAATTATTTATTCGCCAAAAAGCATGGTGGTGATTTTATACTTCGTATTGAAGACACAGATCAAACCCGCTATGTACCCGGGGCTGAAGAATATATTTTTAATTGTTTGAAATGGACAGGTCTTGAACCTGATGAAAGCCCGCAGCATGGTGGCGAATATGGACCTTACCGTCAAAGCGAAAGAAAAGCGGATTACCGGCAATATGCAGAACAACTGGTGAAAGATGGCCATGCTTATTATGCCTTTGATACACCCGAAGACCTGGAGAAGATGAGAACTGACTTTAAAACAGATCACAATCCTTCTCCGCAATATGATCATTCTATCAGGATGAAAATGCGGAATTCTCTTAATCTCACAGCCGGAGAAGTAAAACAATTACTGGATGCAGGTACAAAACATGACATTCGCATCAAAATGCCTGAAAATGAAACTGTTTCTTTCACCGATATGATTCGTTCTGAAGTAAGTTTTGAAACTTCACTGGTGGATGATAAAGTGTTGCTGAAAGCAGATGGAATGCCTACCTATCATTTAGCAGTAGTAGTGGATGACTATTTAATGAAAATCACCCATGCTTTTCGTGGTGAAGAATGGCTGCCCTCCGCCCCTGTTCATGTTCTGTTGTGGAAATACCTTTTTGGGTTAGAGAATATGCCACAATGGGCGCACCTGCCGTTAATACTCGGACCCAATGGAAAACTCAGTAAAAGAGATGGGGCTAAATATGGTTTCCCTGTCTTTGCCATGAGCTGGACCGACCCAAAAACAGCAGAGCTGACTGAAGGATTTAAAGAAAAAGGATTTTTACCGGAAGCGTTCATCAACCTGCTGGCTTTGCTTGGCTGGAATGATGGAACTGAGCAGGAAATTTTTACTAAGGAAGAATTGATTGAAAAATTTTCCATAGAAAGAGTACACAGCGGTGGGGCAAAATTTGATTACGAAAAAGGGAAATGGTTCAATCATGAATGGATAAAGAGATCAGCAATACAAAATCTGAAGTACGAAGTACGAAAACTTTTTGCAGAAAAAGGAATTACTGATACAAACGATGCGTTAATGGATAAAATTATTGGCCTGGTTAAAGACCGCTGTACACTACTGACAGATTTCTATGATCAGTCTGTTTTCTTTTTCAAAACCCCTGAACAGTATGATCTGAATGCAGTAAAACCAAAGTGGAATGAAACAAAACAGTTATTTTTTGCCGAAGTGATCCGGAACTTTGAATTGAGTAATGACTGGAATGCACAAACACTTGAAAACAATTTCAAAGAAATAGCATCCATCAACCAAATAAAACCAGGTGACGTGCTGTTGCCCCTGCGGGTCATGTTAGTGGGTGGTAAATTCGGGCCGGGAGTTTTCGATATTGCCGAAGTAATAGGGAGGGATGAAACGATCATCCGTATTACCAAAGCCTTGTCAGCATTCAATGCCGGATAAAATTTGGCAAACAATATTTCGGTTTATTGTTGTCCGACTAAAATCAGATTTAAAAATGCTGTAACACTTTATGGCTCAAGGTTACAGGCTAAAAATTCTTTGTTTCAATATTGGGGGGAGCAACCCCTTTTTTATGTTGCAAAAGCAAAGGAGGCATTGTGTGTTTTTCGCCATGC
>JAATGJ010000150.1 GCA_015654695.1 Chitinophagales bacterium
CTTTATATTATTCAGCAAAACTTATTTTATGATGATGTTCCTGTTGATTAAGTATGTATTTACAAACCTTGTCAATATCTGACTTTGATACTGAAAATGCTGATGCAGATTCCTGCCAGGCAAATGTGGTGTTAGATAATTTATTTTGGTTGATGAATCGTTGAGAACTTTCAGCAACTATTGATGCCAGTGTTTCTTCTGATAATTTCGGGGAACGGGATATAAGAAAATGAATATGCTCAGGATTAGCGTATATGGCATATAAATGGGAATCATTATTGTTCACGATGCCGGTAATGTATTTTTCAATTCTTTCCCTGTATTTTTCGGAAATAACAGGCAAGCGATGCAGGGTAGTAAAGATAAAATGGGTGTATAGATTATTGTACTCTATTTTCATTTTATTTAGGAATAAAGTAATAAGGTTGAATCCCTGATTAAATTTCTTTTCTGCTAAGGTTTACCAGAGACGGATTGAGCGGCTAATAATATCATTCCTCGTAATGGATAACATAAAATTAATATCCTTTTTCACTAACTCAAAATAAGAATTAACAAAAAGATCCCTAGCCGTCAGACCAGGGATCTTATAAAATTAGTTTTATCGTTTGCCCCTTAGAAAGGTTGTACTTTACCAGAGCCGGAAATATGTGTGCTGATTAACGGGTTCCCACGATAGTATACAGAACCGCTGCCGGAAATAAAAGCATCCAGTTTTTGTGAAAGATTCACTTTCATATCACCTGAACCACTGATCTCGGTAGTTGCCTTTTCAGCCACTACATTTGACAAGTCCATCTTTCCACTGCCACTGATCTTCAGGCTTTCGTTCTTGCTGGTGCCATTCAACACTTTGATATTACCCGAACCGCTGATAGTAGCTGTCAGTTTATCTGTCAACGTGGCCTGGAACACGTTGATATTTCCTGAACCACTGACACGAAGATTAAGGTTAGATGCTGTAAGCATATTAATAAGATCAAATTGAGCAGATCCGCTCAGGTTTACCCCTTCTGCAAACGGGGCGCTGATGGTAACAAGGATATCTTCATGTTCTTTCACTCTTTTACCGTCCTGGAATTTGATCACCAGTTCATCTCCTATTTTATTTGTTTGCAATATATCCAGGATATTTTGCTGCGCCTGTATTTCCACTTTATATACAGGATCAATTTTGTAATTTACTTTTCCGCTTATACTTACTGATACACTTTTAAAGCCTGTCACACTTCTTGTTTCCGTGACGATGGGCCCCTCGCCTATTACTTTTTCACAGGAACTAAAGAATAACATGCTAACGGCGGACAATACAATAATAACTGACTTTTTCATTTTTACGTGGTTTTGATTTTTGATAAGGTTAAATACCCTGATTTCTATTTTACAAAGATTTTAAAATGTGACCGGCTTATCAACAGCATGCAGCATGAATTGCTGTCATTCCCGGATGAATTGAGTAACTATTTTGTTTATTAATAATCAGAATTCAATTTTATAGTTCAATATGGGGATCAGGCCTGTCTGGTACTGGTTGGTTACCTTATCCTTTTCCTCATCATAGTACTGGTTGAAAATATTCAGCCTGTTCGTCAGGTTCTGTATGTCCAGCGAAAGCGTACTGGTAAGACGCCTGCGGTTCCATTTTATACTCACCCGCAGATCGCTGCGGAAATAAGCGGGATTCTGTAAACTGTAAGCTTCCTTTTCTTTGAATACTGTATAACCTGCCTGGCGGGAAGCTGCCAGGTCAATAGGCGTTGTTCGTAAGCCGCCTGCATAGATCGTTTTGATATTGACCCCAATAACTTTTGATTTGCGTTCATTGATAAATTCTTTACCTGTGATAAACGTAATGATGTAGTTGCCGTTAAATCTCGTGTTCCTCTCCACTCCATCAGTCGCAGTATATTTCGACTGGTAAAAAGAATTGCTGAGAGTGAGATAAAAATTGTTGTGGAGATAGCGCTCCAGGGAAATCTCTATTCCATAATTTCTGCCTTTTCCTTTGTTCACCAGCGGATCTGTGATATAATCATATTCGATATTGATAGCTGATAAAGTGCTGCTATCATCAGTAGCTACCGGTACATTGAACAACCGCTGGTAATAGAGCTCTGTTTTTAACTGCATATTCTTCGCCAGCCTGTAACTATACGACAGAACATAATGATGCGACTTTGTCAGATCTAAATTCCTGTTTGACATCAGCACATTACCATTGGGCAATTGCTGTTGAGCAAAATAAACATTGAGTGTTTGTACCTGGCTGTGCAACCCATACCCTGCAGCCATGCTGCTCCGGTTATTGATATTCCATTTGGCAGAGAACCTCGGCTCCGCAGATGATGTATTATTATGCGCCATCCTCAGGTAGTGTAACCCGGCGTTAAAGGATAGCTCATTAGTGGGTTTATATTGCCATTGAGCAAAAGCCTGCTGAGTTGATGTATTGCCGCGGCTGTTTAATTTTTCTTCCATGGGTTCGCCATCATGTTCTGCTGACAAGCGGTAAAATTTATAATGGATCTGTTTATTGATAAGCCCTGCACGTAGGTTAAGCCTGTTGCTGAATTTATAATGCAGCGTAGTATTAAATGACAGGTTGCGGGTAGCAAATTTATCAAGATACGATTTGGTTAATGAGAGATCATCTTCAGTAAAATCTTCGTCATAACCAATCTTTGTATAAGAAATTCCAACACCTGAATTTATTTTTAGCTTCTCCCCCGCAAGAATGGAATGAGTAATGCCGCTCATGGCAGTATTGGAAATGAATCTGGAAACATAACGGTCGCTCTTGCTTTCCCATTTGGTCGAATCTATATCAGGCTGAAAAGTCTGGTCGCTAAGCCCGCCAAAACCAAACAATGTAAATGTGCCAAGTTTTGCAGTGGGCAAATAGATATTATAAGCCAGGTCCTGGAAATTGGTTGCGTTATTATCAGGTAATACACCAAGCTTGTTCAGCAAAGTGAGCGTGGAGTAACGATAGTTAACCAGGTAAGAACCTTTATATTTTTTTGAAAAAGGGCCTTCGATGGCCGCATTCAATCCAAGCACACCTGCCTGCAAAGTATATTCTCTCTTTTCATTATTACCTTTTCTCAGCTTGAGATCAAACACACCGCTCAACGCATTGCCATACTCTGCAGCAAATGCAGCAGTCACAAAATCTGAGTTGGATAATAACTGGGAACTGAGAATAGAGATGCCGCCACCACTTTGCCCCGGCTGGTCAAAATGATTGGGATTGGGAATATCCATGCCTTCCATACGCCAGAGTAAACCGGTAGGTGAATTGCCTCGGATGATTATATTATTATTACCATCATCATTCGCCATGACACCGGGAAAAGCTGCCGCCATCCTCAAAGGATCATTCACGGCTGCTGCGTAGCGTTGTGTTTCTTCCACGGTAAATGCCCTTGCACTAACGGCGCTCATATCATTAAGCGGTTTATTTTTTTTGCTACTGGCTTTAAGCAGTACTTCACTTTCCACTTTCACCAATGCTTCCAGTGGAATAGTTACTACTGTTTCTTTTCCTGAATTGGTACCAATGTTTTCCAGTGTCGCCTCTTTAAAGCCAGAATAGGTAACAGTGATTCTGTACGAACCAATTGACAGGTCTTTAAACCGGAATACACCTTCTTCATCCGTCATAACAGGTTGGCTGAGGCCGGCAATGCTAACTGTTGCCCCCGCTAATGGTTTTTGTAATACCTGGTCCACCACGGTGCCGCGTAACTGTTGTTTGTATTGAGCCTGCACGATTGAGGTTAAAAGGGATAAGGCAAAAAATAATCTGATCTTCATGTTCATCTTCTTTTGTCGTTGATTAATGGTTTATTGGTAAAACAACCAACGAAGATGATACCCCTAGCCGTTAACAAAATTTTAGAAAAAATTGATACCGGCGTTCCAGCCAAACCAACCAGATACTTTATTACTGAAAGAAATAGTTTTATAACCCGAAGGCGGAATGGGGAAACGATAACCGGCTATGCCAGTTTGCTGATCGGAGATCAACACGGAAAAGGAAGGCCCCGCAAAAAGCGATACATACTTGTTGAGCCTGGCATTCAGGTTCAACTGAAATTTATTTAAAATATTAGTGTAATCCCATGACCCCAGGTAGAGATACTGTGAACCCAGCTCAGGATTGATGAAAAAATTTTTCTTTTTGTTCAACGGCAGCTCACTTCCTAATCCATAGCCGAATGAATATACTCTTTCTGTATTGCCGGTATTCAATCCTGCCTGCAGGATGCTATACAGTTTTGCATTACCCGATTTAAAAGCGGCATTTACATTTGATATCTCATTGGTGGAGAAACTTAGTTTATGATAACCTTTCAAAACAATATTGATCAGTCCAATGCTATACCCGTCTGATGAATCTGATATATTGATCAGCCCGATCTGCACACCTTTTAATCTTTTTGAATAATTAAAAACACCGGATACCTGGACACCATCCGTTTCTTTATTGCTGAAATTGATCACCCCGGCTATTTGTACACCGCTCACTTTCTTCCGGGCAAAATTAGCGACGCCCGCTACCTGCATTCCCTTTACACTATCCGTAACAAGATTATTGACACCGGCGATCTGCAGGCCATGGAATTTTCCCCTTACAAAATTATTGACACCGGCAGCCTGCAAAGCTTTGACCGTATCAAGCACGGTGTTATTGATACCAGCGATCTGCAATCCTTTTACTTGTCCGCCAACTACATTGAATAAGCCGGCAGCCTGCAAGTACTTCACCTCTTTCTTATCAATATTAAATAACCCACCGATCTCCAAGCCATTTGTTCCGGCAGTATAGCCACCAAAAACATTGAAAGAAAAATTATTGACAACCTGCCCGCTCATGCTGCCATGCGAACCAAGACCCGGTACTAACGAAAACTGGAAAGGACGCGTAGTGAAAAATTTGCGCAGGTTAACGCTTTGGATCTTTTGTTTGGTGGAAAGCAGGAACCTTCCCATTCCTGTTCGTTCTACTTTTGCCGAATCAGCAGCAGATACAACAGCTTTCTTTACAATGGTATCAATAGCCAATTCTTTTCTGACAGAATCGGGAACCAGGTAATCTTCAGGGGCGATGATCACTTTATCCTCTTCCCTTTCTACCGGCATCATGGTAATAGTCAGCTCCTGGCTATGACGCGGTTCAATGATGATACTTGTATCTTCATAAAATTCTTTACTGATATTTAATATGGCTGTACTGGCTTTACTGCTCTTTAGTTTCAATTTAAAATAGCCTTCATTATTGGTCAACGCAGCAGCCAGTAATTTTTTTTCATAAACACTCGCTTCATTAATGGCCAAACCTGATTGGTCGTCATATACATAACCGCTTACTGAATACACTTTTTCTACCACCACTGCTTTGTTAGTAACAATGGTCATGCGGATCGGCGCTTTACGAATGATCACATATTTACCGCTTTCTTTAAATTCGAAAGTAGTATTGAATAATAATGCCAGGATTTCTTTTACTGATTTATTCCGGGCACTTAAACTGACCAGGCTGTCTTTCTTTATAATATGGGAACTGTAAGAAAAATAAAAGTCGCCTTTATTACTGAGTATCTCCAGTACATTATCCAATCGCTGGCGGTTAACATCCAGTGATATGCTTTTTGACAAGAGCCCTTGACCGAAAGAAGAAATACTGATAAAAGAAATGAATATCAATACGTGTAAAGCCCTGCTCTTTTTCATTGTCCAAAATTCCCGGTTATTGTAATAGTATGGTATCCCCATCTTTGGTGATCTTTATACTGAATGTGAGGCTGATCACATTCAATACCTGGTCCAGTGATTCATTATAAAAAGTAGTATTCAGCCGCAGGTCTCTTAGTTCCTTTCTGCCGATAACAATATTTGCGTTGTAGGCTTCATTCAATACTTCCACCAGCTTCCACAGCGGTGTATCATCGCAAACAAATTCTTTGGTACGGTAATAATTATATAAATGATCGCTTACCTGTTCTTTTACTAAAACGGTATCTTTTGCTTCTGCCATCAATTTTTCTTCAGCTTTCAGCTCAATAGTTCTTCCTGCCTTTGTAACACGAACAATACCTGTCTCCACTACCACTTCTGTATTGCCATTGATACTTTTTATATTAAAAGAAGTTCCTACAACAGTTACTTGTACATCGTTTACCGAAATAACAAAGGGCTTCTTTTTATCAGGCGTTACAGTGAAGAAGGCTTCTCCCTTCAGCGCTATTTTTCTTGTACTTCCTTTGAACTTCGACGGGTAAGAAAGGGATGAACCTTTATTAACCGTAACAACAGAACCATCCGGTAATGTATCGTTAACCACGGCCTGTTGTGCCAGCACAGTCATCTCTTTTACAACTGTATTATTATATAACCAATAACCCGTTAAACCAAGACCAGTAACCAGGATAATGGAGGCTGCAATTTTCATCCACCCAAAACGTACAGAACGAGCCGGAGTTTTATTTTCCTTTGCGCCGTTGATCCGCTGCTGAAATTTCTCCCATGCCTTATTTTCATCAGCATTGGAGGTGGTTGCCAGTTGCCTGCTTGTGTCCCACACTTTTTTCAACTGGTTGTAGTAAATAATGTTGGAGGCATCAGCATCCAGCCATTGCTTTACCTGTTCTTCTTCACCGGCTGTTATTTCGCCGAGCAGGTATTTCACCAGCAGGTCATCGTTAATATGGTAAAATTTTTCTTCCAGGGTGTTGGTATTAAAAATTAAAAAATATAAGCAGTAATGGTAAAAAATCAACAAGTTTGGTACGCAGCAGTTTCAATGCTTTGCCCATGTGGTTCTCCACTGTCTTTACAGAAATATCCAGTTTATCGGCGATCTCCCTGTACTTCAATTCTTCAAACCGGCTCAATTGGAAAACAGTACGGCATTGTTCGGGCAATTCACTCATCGCCTCCCGGAACTTATGCTCCAGTTCCTTACTCATCATCTTCCCGGGTCCATGTTCTGCCTGGTTCTTCATACTATACGCTACATGTAACTGATGATTGGCTTTTACTTTCTGATGCTTCAGGTAATTCAGGCTTTCGTTATGTACAGCCCGGTAGAGGTAGGCCGTGATCGTACCTGAAAATGACAGGTTATCCGCTCTTTCCCATAACTTGAAGAAAACCTGCTGCACCATTTCTTCGGCTTCCGCTTCATCCTTCAGTAGGGTAAAGGCATAGGCATGCAGGCTCTTAAAATGTGATTTAAAAACCTGTTCAAATGCTGATTCATCCTTTTTGATCAGCAATGCACTAATGGAGTGATCCTGTAATTCCATTCTTATGGCCCGGTATCCTGTTTCTGCAATTAAAGCTGCGCCCAAAAGTAATTTTTAATATAACAACCGGGGAGCCGTTCACCCCTATTCCTTTTTGAAAATGTATGGATTGGGTATTTGTACGGATAGAATGGAAGGGATAAGAAGAATGGGCCTTTTTCAAATGTGTGCATTTCAAATTGTCATTCAACATTTCCTAAACTGTAGCGAATTTTTAGCGCAAAGAACAAGAGAACCAAGAGAAATTGCGGAGAAACCAGTCATTTAAGGATACTACTCTGCATTTCCTCCTTTTCTTATTTCTCTGCGATTAAATAATATTTTGATAATTTGAAATGCACACTCACAAACTCAATATTTCTTCCCACACCTGTTTTATTACCGGGATTCCATGTTGCAGGTTTTGTCTTCTTGTTTGCAATACTCTTTCCCCGGGATAAACAATTTTCCGGGAACCATCAATTGTTTCTGACTGATGATAATCTTGTATGATGTCTTCTAAAACCTGTGTAATAGCTGAACTGCTCCCCAGCTTTGAAATATCAATGGCAATGAATACCTGTGACAATCCATACTCTACTTTCTCCTTACTTATCTCATGGGTGGCCCAGCCCCCGGATAAAATTGCAGCCAGCATATCCAGCAATAAAGCCATCCCTGCCCCTTTCCAATAGCCAACCGGTAATAACCGCCCTGATTCAATAATAGCCGCCGGATCATCCGACAGTTTTCCGTGGCTATCAAATCCCCCGTTTACAGCAAGCGTTTCATTTTTCATTTTAGCCTGTTGCATGGCGCCAAATGAATACTGGCTCATCGCCATATCCAGAACAATAGCTTTGTCCTTATAAGGCAGGGCAATGACCAGTGGATTGTTTCCTAATTTTCTATCCCTGGCTCCCCATGCGGGCATGTTTGCAATGGTATTGGTAAAACCAATAAATACATACCCCGCTTTGGCAGCATGCCAGCCATAGGTGCCACCCCGCATCCAATGGTTAGTATTGCTCAATGCAACACAACCGATACCGGTCTCATTGGAAAGTTGCATGGCCCTTTCAGTGGCAATGATGGCATTCAATATGCCGGGCCCCAGGTTACCGTTCCATTGTTCTATCGCCCCGAGTTTATTTTTTAAAGCTGGCTCCGCATCCGCTTTTACGTACCCTTCTCTTACATAGTTCACAAATGTGGGGAAACGATTTACACCATGCGTATAAACTCCGTCCACACTACTGGCCGTAAAAATTGCAGCGCATTGTTTTGCTTTTGTTGCTATGAACCCATGCTTTATTAATATGCGTTCGAACTCAGCCTGCATGTCAACAGCAGAAATAATCAACCTGTCATTTTGAAAAGCCATAGATAATTAATAAATGAGTTTTTAAAACAGCACCAAAGATCTAAAATACATCATTGATTGATATTAAAGAGTTGTCAAGGCTGGTAAAGGGATTTATAAGTTGAAATGAACTCTTCCAGGATTGGCCACCCTTGTGACAAATCCGTTAATAGTGCACCTGTTAAAGTCCCCGCGTAACAAACTACTGAATCAGAGGTGATTGAGATATTATCAACACGCATTTTAACAATGTGGATTTGTATGGCACGGTTTTTCAATAGTATGTTCCGTCAACCAGTTTTTTATTAATCTAAAATCAGAATCATGAAAAGAACATTACCCATTTTAAGTGCTGCGTTAATTGTAACAGCAGCAGTGATGATGACAGCCTGCAGCAGCAAGCAGAAAACGGATGTGGAAAAGAATCTTGTGTTATCCGCATCAGATACTGCAGGCCTTGCTGATTTCCAGGAATGGAAAGCCCAGAACGAAAGGAAAGATCCCAACCTGTATTATGCAACAGGCAATGCCGCTGCTCCTGTGAGTACAGTACATAAAAAAAGTGCTGTACAAAAAAACACAGGTACTACCGCAACAAAACCCGTTGCAGCAGCAAAGAAAAAAGGCTGGAGCAAAGCTGCTAAAGGCGCTGCGATCGGTACGGCTGCCGGAGCAATAGCGGGAGTTATCATCAGCAAAAAGAACCCGGTACTTGGTGGAATTATCGGTGGTGTAGCTGGCGGAGGTATTGGTTATGGTATAGGCCGTGGTATGGATAAAAAAGACGGTCGTTATTAAAAATACAAATATGAATACAGTTTTACTCTTTCCACAGGCTATATAAATAACCCTTCCACAACAATCAATAAGTCCCCCGATATATCGGGGGACTTTTTTTTGCAGCACCTTAACACCAAATTTATCCGGGTTAAATGAATAAGTACGTTATTCACCATCCACAAGCCAATGTAATGAATAAATTACCTGCTTCCTGCTGCATACCGCAGGATATGAGGACAGGGATTAACTATCTTCTTACAACGGCCTTACTCATGTCTTTCAGCACGATATCTTTCGTAAGCATTGCACAAACATCTGCTCCTGTAAAACGAGATCACAAACCAGCGATTCTTTCCATCGCTTACTTTATTGAAAGCGCCAATAATTCGATCAATTCATTAAACAGCCTGCTAAAGAAAGATAACTACCGCAACAAGATCACCACGTTAAATAACCCTGTCAACAATGAACTCGGTTTCAGCCTCAAAAATGAAATACTCGCTGCGTTGAAGCCGATACTGGATAAAGTAAAAAGAACAGACACTAAGAAATTCAAAGACGTGATTGAAAATTTCCTGGGCAACCCGGAAGAGAACGGGATCAGCTCAGTTAAAAAATATTTACCGGTGCTGGGTATTTTCAGTACGGTACTATCGCTGGTGGGCAATCTTGTCATTGCGGAAAGAAGTATCACACGGGAAGACCTGAATCAATTTATCGCTAAAGTACAACAGTATTTTTCGCAGTATGAAAAACTGAATACCATCAACGAGCAATTCGGCATACAACTGCAGAAACTGGTGGAACGGTCAGAAGATATAAAGGAAGAACTAAAAGAATTCCTGGTGGACTGTATCTCTACCATGGATAAAACAATTACAAAACAATCCCTGAAAAATATCCAGGTGGAAGCGCTGGTACAACGGTACTATGACCCGCAAAAATTACAGGGCTGGCTGGATACTGCAAGACTAAAGTCAGACGGATTGTTATATCCGTTTGATGCGCCTACCAGTGCAAAACTGCTTACGTCAGGAATTAAAAAACTGCAAAAAGAATTTGAAACGCTCTATAGTGATAATTACAAACAGCTAAAAGAACTGATCGCTTCCCTGAAAAATACGATCCCGGACCTGGATGAAGAACAGCTCGCCAGGACAAATACTGAAATAGACAAATTATACAATGACAGCCGCCAGGCCGATGTCACCAACCTTAATATTAACCATGTGGACGAAAGGATGAATACCGTCTGCAGGATAATCAATGCGAATAAGTAGATTCCCGGTTTATGTTTTTGAATACATTGATGTAATAAGGTTGAATCCCTGGTTAAATTTTTTTCTACTAAAGTTTGCCAGATACAAATCAGACATCAAAAAAATATCTTTTGACGTTGAGCTTACTGCTAAATCTTTTACCACATTAGGCACATAGAAACATAGAAATACACACATAGAACTCTATACGAAAACCTGTGTGCCTATGTTTCAAAATAAAAATCAGCCTGCGGTTATCCGGATATTTCGTGCTGAAAATGAGTCTCACTTTTTATTGGCCAGCTTTTACCGTTTTTCCCGCCTCAAGAGAGATGGCAGCACGATGGAGTATCAATTCTCCTGAACCAGTGTTGAAAGAAAGCTCTACCCAGCCATTATAGCGAAGATTATTTTTTCTTACCTGCACCGGTAAATATTTATGATCCGCATTTTTCCAGTTGCCTTCCCAGTGATCGGGGCCGTTTTCTTCAATAATTTTTTCCGCCAGAACAGGAGAATTGGCATTAAACCAATTGTAGCCGGGATGATTCTGGATAGTGATCGCATCACCGGCGTTCAATGCAGGTGTTTCTTCCCCGCCATTTATCAGCAAAAAAACATCGAATGCAGCGGATACGAAATATTTTCTTTTGTCAACCCTGAAAATAGGGTCGCCTACCAGCATGGTGGAAAACAATAGATCATCTGTATGATCCCCATCCATATTCAGGGTTTTGTGCTGGCCGAATTGTATGGACAAATTATTCATGTCCGTATATTTCATTTGCGGATGAGTGGGTAGCGGCTGAATGACTATCTCTTTATCATTACAGGCAATGATCAGCAAAACGGGCAACAGGAATACAACGATTTTTTTCATACAATAATTTTGTATAAAAATATTCCTGTATGAAATGAGGCAATTGCCCTGCCTGTATGAAATGGCAAAAAGAAGCCATGAACTGCGATAGCAATTTCTTAACATCTTAAAGCCGGTTATCTCAAAACTTCATTCCATGACTGTCCACACTGCCGGCGATATGCAAGGCAAAAGCAGCCAAAGCAAGATCTTTCAGCAAACTGATCAATGCCGTTTGTTTCATTTCAACATCACCCGCCTGGTTATAATTGGGCAGGTGTACTGTGAGTACAAACAGGAAAAGCATTAATGCCAGCAGGTAAGCTGCCAGTTTGACGAATTTATTAAAGATAAAGGCGATAGCGGCGAGTATAAATGCAATGCCTACCACGTACACCCATGTGATGCCTCCCGGCAGGTTGTCCGGTACAAATACGAGCATATTGCGTGGATGCTGAATATGATAATAGCCGAATACTATCATAACAACGGATAAGAGGTAGATAGCAACCCTGGAAATGATGCGCTGGGTCATAACTGAAGTTTTAAAGGTTATCCAATTATTATTGTTTCCAACCAAACTAACTTCTGATTAGCGTCCTCATCTTCTGTTGATATTTCATCAGGGTAGGGAGAGATAAATTACACTGTCAGTATCTGGGAGCCGCGGGGTGGAGATAAATGACCGGGGACTAACAGATATTTCGAAGAACTCATTTTAAAGTTACGATTATTTTATACTTACCAAATAAAACAATAAATACTATAGTGTCTCAGGTTCAGGGATCAGATATGCCGCAAAGCAGGCGATTTGGTAAAAACCATTTTACTCAATAAAGCGAGTGAAATGCTTAGGCATTGTCTCGAGGTGATTTGTTCTATTTAGTGTTGAAATTTAAGTAAGTTTGGAAGAAGAAATAAAGGCAATACAGCCGTTGGTGCCAATAATAACATAAACCTTATCATGCTTTTTATATGAAACTCTCAACTTTAATTTATTTCGTTGCTATCATTTTCTTTTCGTCCTGTAAAAAAAACAGTATTGACGAAACAGATCACAACTTCAGGATTGAAGTAATTGCTGGTAATAATCAAAGTGACACCATAGGCCAGGTATTAGCAGATAGCGTAAAAATCAGGGCACTCATGGGGAATTACGCTTTTCCAAAAGCTAAGATAAAAGTTGTCCAACCTGGATGTGCCTACACAAAAGAAGATATTTTACTTACTAATAATGATGGGATTGTTTCATTTTCATGGCAATTAAACGGCGGAATCGGAGACCAGGCGCTTAAGTTATTCTTGCTCGATTCATTAAACAATGTGTTAGATTCTGCAATTGCTGAAGCAAAAGGCCTTTTTTTTGAACGTTGTTGGCTTCCTGCTGATTGTATTCCAGTAAGTGCCAGCCCACAATCAATTGTTGAATTAGCTGATGGTACTATATTAAGCGGATTGGGTAAACTTTACAGGTCAAATAATAATGGCTATGCATGGCATCCACATCAAACTTATCCGAATCAATTTTTGACTTATAAGGTTGTCACTTATGGGAGGCATGTCGTCACCTTAAATAATACGAACATTCAACATTCTTCAGATAATGGGCAAACCTGGGTGTCTGCAAGCAATTTGCAAGGTAGTACGCTGGACATAACTAACACTGGAAAACTATTTTTAAGTACAATTAGCGGTGTATATATGTCCACTGACTTTGGTCAAAATTGGACTAATATTTCAACAATTGCGCATGGGTTGGGATATTCAGCCTACTATCTTGATTTTTGTGAACTAACAAATGGAAGAATTTATGCTGTTAATGATCGGCATGAGTTATGGATATCTCCAGATGGAGGCAATACATGGACTTCTTCCTTCGTGAATGACAATGTATCCGCATTTGTTGATAATGATGATGTTTACATTGGGAAAAACGGATTAAATCAAGGAGAATTATATAGAATGAAGAAAAACGAAACTAGTTGGACGCTTATTTGTTCATTTCCAAATATAGGAAGTCAAGCAGCAAATATAACTCATATTTCAAAGGTTAATGACAGTTTCTACTTTTTAGTTTCAGGCTATGGATTAATAAAAACACCGGATTTTATTTCATTTCAAAATTTGAGACCTTATCCAATTGAAACTTATTTAATAACCAAATCAAACACTGCGATAGTAGCAGGCGCAGGATTCAACATTGGACAAATTGTTTACAATACAAATCCCTAGAATTTAATATTTGACTGGTATATCCTAAATTGATAAAAATAGCCGCCGACAAGGTTCCTGTTATATATAGCATCATAGAAGAATCATATCATAACGGTATCTTCAACAAGCATTTTCAGACCAACATTATCAAAATGAATAAAAGAACATTTTTGAAAACATCATCAGCATTAACAGGTGCCGCTTTGCTTTCACGATTTGCAGGCTGTGCACCTGAAGAAAGTAAGGCGCATTTAAACAACTGGGCGGGCAACTTGGAATACAGCACAGGAAATGTTTATTATCCCAAAACAGTTGAGGAGGTGCAAGAAGTTGTAAAAAAGTGTAAACAACTTACTGCGCTTGGTTCAAGGCATTCCTTCAACAAAATAGCAGACAGCACCGAAAACCAGGTTTCACTACAGGATCTCAATAAAGCAGTATCGTTAGATACAGCATCAAATACAGTAACTGTAGAAGCGGGTATGAAGTATGGTGAGCTGGCTCCCTATCTTCATGAAAATGGTTATGCTCTTCACAACCTGGCTTCATTGCCTCATATTTCTATTGCAGGAGCAATAGCTACCGCCACGCATGGTTCAGGTATAAAAAATGGTAACATGTCAACAGGTGTTTCAGCTATTGAATTTGTAAATGCCGCCGGTGACCTGGTTACTTTATCAAAGAAGAAAGATGGTGAGCAGTTTAATGGAGCTGTTGTAGCATTGGGAGCATTGGGTGTTGTAACAAAAGTTACACTTGATCTGCAGCCCACTTTTAATATGGCGCAGGTAGTGTATCGCAACCTACCGATGAGCGAACTAGAAAAGAATTTTGAAACAATTATGTCAGGTGGCTATAGCATCAGCCTGTTTACTGATTGGAAAAATAAAAACATCAATGAAGTCTGGGTCAAGAGCCGGGCAGTGGATGGTGATACTGAAGCAGCGACAGAATTATTTGGAGCAAAGCTTGCCACGCAGAATCTGCATCCCATAGAAATAGAATCCGCGGAAAATTGTACCGATCAAATGGGTGTCCCCGGGCCCTGGTATGAAAGAATGCCGCATTTTAAAATGGGTTTTAAACCAAGCGCCGGTAAAGAATTGCAATCTGAATATTTTGTGCCTGTCGAACATGGTTATGATGCCATGATGGCTATGGAAAAATTACATGAAAAAATAACACCGCATTTGTTTATCTCTGAGATCAGGACTGTTAATGCAGATGATCTCTGGATGAGTCCCTGTTACCAACAAACCTGTGCAGTACTTCATACTACATGGAAACAGGAAGTGGATACTGTTATGAATTTGCTCCCGCTTATTGAAGAACAACTGGCACCTTTTAATGCCCGGCCTCACTGGGCAAAGCTATTTACAATGCCGCCGCCGGTACTGCAATCCCGGTATGAAAAACTGGACGACTTTAAGCAATTGATCAGCCAGTACGATCCTAACGGTAAATTCAGGAATGATTTTTTGAACAGGAATCTTTATAGTAGCTGAATAGTTTATTCTGGCGAAAGTGAGTCGTGTATTTTGGGATGAATCAACCATTCATTTAACTCACTGCTCGGTTTGATGATTTTTCACTTTAAAATAAATTATGAAATACGAAGGCACGAAGACAGGAAGAAACGAAGTAAAAAAGACTTTGTGCCTCTGTGCCTTACTGTCTTTGTGTTTTAATAAAGAAAAAACTAAGTTGAGGCACCGCCTTCTTTTTTTCCATTGTGGATATCCCAAACAGTTATTACCTTAGATTCCCCTTCCTGAAAACGTCCGTCTCCCGGTAGCATTTTACTTTCCGTCCACTTTATTTCTTATTAAGTTCATTACTTAACCAAAATACAACAAACATGAAACAGATTCTTTCTCTTCTCACCGGATGTATTCTTTGCTGCTGCATGGCCTGCAACAACGAAAAAACTGCCGCGGAAACTAAAGACAATTCTAAAGCAGAAAAAAACCTCGCGGCAGTACACGCCGTCAATAAAGCTTTTGAAACCGGGGATGTAAGTGTATTAGACAGTGTTGTCGCTGATGATTTCGTTGACCATACGGATCGGGGTGACAAGACAGGCAAGGATAGTCTAAAAGCTGCAATTGCCTGGTCACGTGCTGACAGCAAGGATATGAAAGCGACAATAATAAAAGAACTAGCTGATGACGAATATGCAATGGTCTGGCAGCGGTACACAGGGACAAGTAACGGCGGCATGGGTAAGCCCGGGCCTTATGATATGAAAAGCCTTGAAGTGGTAAGGTTCAGGGATGGCAAAGCAGTAGAGCATTGGGCGTTTACGGAAATGCAGGATGTAATGAAAATGATGACTCAAATGCCTGCTCCCGCTAACGGTGCAGGGAAAGAAGATGAAAAAAAGAAAAGTAATTAAGCCATAAGAAAATAGAGGCTGCCTCAAAAGTTATTTATTGCCGGGAAGGCGGAAAGAAAATGGTAATTAAATTTCAATACTTACCGTCTTATCGCCTTACCGGCATATATGAGGCAGACTCTTTTCTATTTTAAGGAATGACCCTTCCTGCTGCTATTAAAACGTTTACAAACTCATTTAGGCCATACGGCAATAATGATCCCGGCGATGACGCAGCCAAAAATATTATAAAAGCCGTTGATCAGGTGAAGACCTGTTGGCTTTTTCTCATACAAATAAGAAATGGAAATAGCCGTTGCGGAAAAACAAATACCGACGAGCAATCCTACTTTACAGCCGGTCATCCAGCCGGATGATCCGATGCGGGTAATCAATATGCCAAGACCGATACTGGCAATGATCATTAAAAGTAACGAGGCCAGCATGGTTTGTGCCACACCTGTTTTCACATTTGGATCATTCATGCTGATCCCTGATAATTTGATCCATGCGTTTTTAAAAAGAAAGGAATACCATACGGCTCCCAGTACGAAGTAGGCGAGGCCGCCGGCAAGTACGGCCAGCCAGTTGATGTCTGAAAAAATTACTGTATTCATGATAGTTGGTTTTAGTACCTGTAAAAGATAAGCCATTTCCCGTTAATGACAACGGCGGAAATGGCTTATCCAATTCGTAATGCTGTATGACTACAATTTTCTTATCCTGATATTCCGGTAAGAGACCTCATTGCCGTGATCCTGCAGGCATATCTTCCCTTTTTTGTAGGTAGCAAAATCTTTCCATTGTTTAAACTTGCTCCCTGCTACCATTTTGTTCCAGTTATCATTCCACATAGTGGTGGAAACTACATTCTCCCCATTAAGATAAAAGTCGAGTTTACCATTAAGACATTTTATTTCGGCAAGATTCCATTCGCCTACCGGCTTCACGGTTTCCTTACTGCAGGAGATCAGGTCATACAGGTCACCGGCCCTGTGTTTAATAATTTTACCATCAGAATGGCCATCATTATCCAGCACCTGCATTTCAGGGCCTGTATAATAAGGCTCTTTATATTTTACGGTGTCTTCATTTACATAAAACAAAATACCGCTGTTACCATTCTTCGAAATTTTCCACTCCAGCTTCAGATGAAAATTTTCAAATTCATCATCGGTTAAGAGATTTCCACCACTTTTAATTCCCCCGGTTACTTTGACAGTAGTGTCCAGCATTAATGCACCGTCAGCTGCTTTCCATCTGCCGTTTCCAACTCCACCCCCGTAGCTATGCCAGCCATTGGAAGTGTTTCCATCAAACAATGATTGCCATCCTTCAGATTTTTCCTGGTCGGTTAATGCATTCATAGTTGTTTCTATTTCTTGTTTTGCAGTATCAATACCAACGTTTTCTTCTGAATCAGGATTGTTATTACAGGCTGCAACAGCCAGCAAAAAAATACAACCGGTCAATTGTTTTATCATTGATTTTGTTTTTTAAGTGAGAAAATATATTTCAATATAGATTTTACGATTTCAACAGATATTGACGGGTGTGGTGTCATAGGAATTCTTCCCCATGAACCGTTTCCGCCATTAATTATTTTGCTGGAAAGTTTATCCATATTAGTATCGTTAAGCGCATACTTCTTTGCTATATCTGTAAATGATGGCCCAATCAATTTTTCTTCTACTTTATGACAAGTAACACAATCGCTCCTTTTAACTATATCCAATCCTGCAAGACTATCAGATTTATCCGGATAGATTAAAGTAGTATTTGTCATTTTTTTGGATATGCTGCACGCAATTAAACAAGTAAGGAAACAAATTATTCCTATACTTAAACGCATGAATCTAATTTTTAAGCAAAAGAATATATTTCACGGCCGCTTCTGCATCCTCTTTCGAAATAGCAGGGTGAGGTGTCATAGGAACTTCTCCCCAAACGCCGTATCCCCCGTTGATGATCTTACCGGCGAGATGTGCTACAATCGTATCTGAATAACTGGCATATTTATTAGCCACTTCCCTGTAAGAAGGGCCGGTAATTTTTTCATCTACTTTGTGACAGGTAAGGCAATCGCTTTTAGCAACAACAGCCAAACCCGCCTGGTAATCGGGATTGTCAGAAGGATCAGCCCCTTCTTTTTTCTCTTCAGTACCAGCCTCTTTCTTTTCTTCTTTACTTCCCCCGCCATTGCAAGCCACCAGTGAAACAGCAATGACAAATGTAATAATGATAATTTTTTTCATGATTGATAATGATTGATATTAATAAAGTTATTGTAATCCAAGAACTGAACGGTTAAAATTTTCATCTGTTTTAGCGCCGGCAAAATCGTCAAACGCTTTCTCCGTTACCCGTATAATATTTTTTTGAATGAACTCCGCTCCTTCTTTGGCGCCATCTTCCGGGTGTTTTAAACAACATTCCCATTCCATCACGGCCCATCCTTTATAATCGTATTGCGTCAGCTTACTGAAGATAGATTTAAAATCCACCTGTCCGTCACCCAATGAACGAAACCTTCCGGCCCGGTCTATCCAGCCCTGGTAACCGCCATATACTCCCTGTCTTCCGGTTGGATTAAATTCAGCATCTTTTACATGAAACATTTTTATCCGTTCGTGGTAAATATCTATATAAGAAAGATAGTCCAGGCACTGCAATACAAAATGTGAAGGGTCATATAATAAACATGCCCTTGTATGGTTCTTTACTTTTTCCAAAAATAATTCATAACTCACCCCGTCATGCAGGTCCTCACCCGGATGAATTTCATAACAAAGATCAATACCATTTTCATCAAATACATTTAGTATAGGTAACCAGCGGTTGGCTAATTCAGTGAACCCTGTTTCTACCAACCCGGCGGGGCGCTGCGGCCACGGATACATCATCGGCCAGAGTAATGCACCACTGAACGTTGCATGTGCATTCAATCCCAGGTGCTGCGAAGCTTTTGCCGCCCACTTTAATTGTTGCACAGCCCATTCTGTTCTTGCTTTACTGTTGCCATGCACACTGGCTGGTGCAAAGCCGTCAAATAATTTATCGTAAACAGGATTTACAGCTACCAGTTGACCCTGCAAATGTGTAGAGAGTTCGGATATTTCCAATCCACATTCATTTACGATACCTTTAATTTCATCTGCATACGTTTTACTTTCCGCTGCTTTTTGCAGGTCAATACATCTTGCATCCCATGTGGGTAGCTGCACGGCTTTGAATCCTAATGATTCCGCCCAGAGACAAATGGAACGAAGATTATTAAATGGCGCAGCATCACCTAAGAACTGCGCTAAAAAAATTCCGGGGCCTTTGATTGTAGTCATAATATTTCACGCAATGACGGCTAAGTTTACGCTAAGCCGCAAAGTTTTATAAATTGTTTACGATTCTATGAATTCCATCTTTAATAAGGGGTACATTAAAATTAATAAGTAATCCTAACTTAAGGTTTGTAAGCCGCAAATAAGTAAGCAATTGTTTGTAATGTACGGGTGCCAATGCTTCGACTGATTTAAATTCTATAATCACTTTATTATCCAGAATAATATCAGGAATAAAACCAATACCCATATCAATTCCTTTGTGAATTACTTTTATTCCCTGCTGTTTTACAAAAGAAATCTTTGTCTCCGTCCACTCAAAAGCAAAAATCTGTTCATATACACTTTCAAAAAGTCCCGGTCCATAATCTTTATGGATATTAAAACAAATATTTACTGCAATTTTTGCAATTTCATTCTCTGACATAAGAAATTAAATATTTCCTTTGCGGGTCTTTGCTGTCTTTGCGTGGAACTATACAACAAAGTCAGTCCACTTCTCATCGCTTGTATTACTCTTCACCACCGTATCAATAAACGCCATCCCTCTTATTCCATCTTCCACTCCGGGGAAATCAAGCATTTCTTTTGTCGCTTTTTCACCGTCAAGTTTTGCCAATAATGTCAGTGCGAAATTTCTATAAATATTTCCAAAAGCCTCAAGATAACCTTCCGGGTGGCCACCGGGAGTGCGGCAATTATGAGTAGCATAACTGCTTAAGCGATCCCCATAATTTCCACCGGCCCTTAGTATCTGCGTTGGCTGATCCAGCCATTTTACCAATAAAGTATTAGGTTCATGCTGCGCCCATTCTATTCCGCCTTTTTCTCCATAGATACGGATCTTTAGCGCATTCTCTTCACCAGCCGCTACCTGCGACGCCATCAATACACCCGCAGCGCCATTATCAAAACGCAATAATACATTACCATCATCATCCAATGCACGTCCTTCTACCATTATATTCAGGTCGGCGCAAAGCTTTGTTATTTTAAGCCCGGAAATATATTCAGCCAGGTGCGCCGCATGTGTTCCTATATCACCCATTGCTCCGCTCTTCCCGCTTTTTTTCGGATCAGTTCTCCATGCGGCCTGCGCATTGCCTTCTCTTTCTGATAATTTGCTCAGCCATCCCTGCGGGTATTCCACCCATATCTTCCTGATCTTTCCCAATACACCATCCTTGGCCATAGCACGTGCCTGCTTCACCATCGGGTAACCGGAATAGGTATGTGTAAGGCAAAGTATCAAACCTGTCTCTTCCACTTTTTTCTTTAATTGTTTGGCTTCATCGAGTGTAAAAGTGATGGGCTTTTCGATCACCACATTAAAACCATTATCCAATGCCATCATAGCCGGGGCGAAGTGTGCGAAGTTGGGAGTAACGATGGTAATAAAATCTATACGCTTATCAGCCGGGAGTGCCGCTTCTTTTTTTATCATTTCATCGTAGGTCAGGTAAATCCTGTCTTCCGGCAGGTATAATAATTTTCCTGATTGTTTAGCTATTTCAGGATTAATACTCAGTGCCCCGCAGGCCAGTTCTATTTGCCCGTCCATATTAGCGGCAATACGGTGAATAGCGCCGATGAAGGCGTCTGTGCCGCCACCAACCATTCCCATTTTTAATTTACGTGTCGCCATCGCAATCGTTTAAAGTGAATAATTTTTTTATGCAAACTTAAATGTGTGGCTAAAAATAGTACATTTAGCTTTTACAACCATCTTAATTGCAAAAACTAACGACATGCAAGCCATCAACAAGAACCAACTTTTTATTGCCAGTTGCCTGGCATTATTAGTCACATCACTTTCTTTTGGAATAAGGGCCGGGATACTTGGCCGGCTTGGAGTTGAGTTCGGCCTTGATAAGGCAGAACTTGGAACCATTGCCGCTACTGCCTTCTGGGGATTTCCGCTGGCAGTCATCATTGGCGGGATGGTAGTTGACATCATTGGAATGAAACGTTTGCTGGTGATTGCTTTTATTTTTCATATTGCCGGTATAGTACTGACGATCTTTGCCGGTAAATTTGCTAATCCATTCTGGTCATTATTTATTTCCACCCTTTTTATTGGTATTGCGAACGGTACGGTAGAAGCTGCCTGCAATCCGTTGGTCACGGCTTTATACCCGGATAATAAAACTACTAAATTGAATCACTTCCATTTATGGTTCCCCGGTGGTATCGTAATAGGAACACTGATCGTTTACTTTTTTGACAAAGCAGCCATCGGCTGGGAAGTTCAAATGGCAATGATGATCCTACCCGCTATATTATATGGTTTGATATTTATCCGTCAGAAATTTCCTCTTACGGAGAGGGTTTCCAGCGGAGTCTCCACGGCTGAGATGTATAAATCATTAGTCAATCCGCTTTTTATTTTTATGATCATATGTATGTTTGGAACGGCGATCACGGAATTATTCACTGGTCAGTGGATTGATTTATTATTAAGAAATGTTACTGACAATGCAATACTTATACTGACTGTTTCTACGGGTGTAATGGCAATCGGAAGGGCTTTTGCAGGACCTATTGTACACAGGCTTGCACCCCAGGGTGTTTTATTAATGTCTGCCATTCTTGCTACTGCCGGTTTATATATGCTCGGCAACACTTCAGGCAATATGATTTTCGCTGGCGCTATTGTTTTTGGAATGGGGGTTTGCTATTTCTGGCCTACCATGCTTGGTTTTGTTTCAGAAAATTTGCCTAAGACAGGCGCGGTAGGAATTAACCTGATGGGCGGTGCGGGCATGTTCGCCGTTTCATTGTATATGATGTTCATGGGAGGCCGTTATGATAAACTGATCGCCGCCAAACTTCCTGCAGGGGCTGATCTGAAATTATATAATGCCCCGGAAGCAACAGCTGATATGAAAGCAGCGCTGGGAGAAGCCAATAAAGCAGCAGGCCCGGAAATAATTAATGCCACATTAATTATTCCTATTATACTCATTGTTGCTTTTGCCGCACTTTATTTTTATATGCGCAACAGGAAAAAATCTGCTTTGCAGGCAGCGTAATTTTTTAAATCTTTATAGCTTTTATACTTTATGAAGCAAACAACCCGTATCCGGTTATCCGCTATGATGTTCCTGGAATTTTTTATCTGGGGAGGATGGTTTGTAACACTTAGTCCTTTTCTGACTAATAATTTTAAAGCCAGTGGCAGCACACAGGCTACTGTATTCTCCACCCAATCCTGGGGAGCTATTATTGCCCCTTTTGTGATAGGACTGATCGCTGACCGTTTTTTTAATGCCGAAAAAATATTAGGTGTATTGCACATCATCGGTGCTGCGCTGATGTACAAATTGTACACAGCGGACAATGTAAGCGCCTTTTATCCATATGTCCTGGCCTATATGATCCTCTATATGCCCACGATTGCATTGGTAAATTCCGTCTCATTTAAACAAATGAAAGATCCGGAAAAGGAATTTTCAAGTATCCGTGTATGGGGAACGATCGGCTGGGTAGTGGCAGGCTTATTGATCAGTTATCTTTTTCACTGGGACTCCAAAGAAAATGCAGCTAACGGGCTTTTAAAAAACACATTCCTGATGACGGCTATTGTATCATTGCTGCTGGGATTATACAGTTTTACGTTGCCTAATACTCCACCCGCAAAAACCGCAGGTGGTAAAATAAACCTGCGGGAAATTATCGGGTTGGATGCACTAAAGCTTTTAAAAGATAAAAACTTTTTTATCTTTTTTTTCGCTTCCATTCTCATTTGCATTCCTCTTGCATTTTACTACCAAGTTGCTCCCGATTTTATTTCTAATATCGGCGTTAAAAATCCAACCGGCAAAATGGCCATTGGCCAGGTTTCTGAAATATTATTCATGTTATTACTTCCTGTATTTTTTTCAAGATTCGGTTTCAAGAAGACCATCCTTTTGGGTATGCTGGCCTGGGCGGTACGTTATATATTGTTCGCTTTTGGCAATGCCGGGGATTTAAGCTTCATGTTGCTGACCGGTATCGCACTGCATGGAGTTTGTTATGATTTCTTTTTTGTATCAGGATATATCTATACCAATTCCAAAGCCGGTGAAAAATATAAAAGCGCCGCGCAGGGGCTGATTACCTTAGCCACCTATGGTATCGGGATGCTGATCGGGTTTGAAGTAGCCGGAAAAATAACCGACGTTTATAAAATAGCTGACAACTCTTTTGATTATAAAATGATCTGGATAATACCTGCTGCGATAGCGGCAGCCATATTTTTGTTATTCGCCCTTTTTTTCAAAGACGAAAAAAAACAATTACAGTAATCTTACCATATTAAATAATCATCGTAACTTGAATCGCTTGTTAATATGAATAATCAAAGCTCCCGTCGTAAATTACTGAAGCAATTGGCTGCCGGTTCCCTTGCCGCTGCCGCTTTATCTCCCCTGGATGTATTTGCAAAAGAAGATATGAATGAAGTTTATAAATTAAAAGGCAATATCAATCATTCAGTTTGTCAATGGACATATAATTTTTTATCCTTAGATGAGCTCTGCGCTGTAGTAAAAGAAACCGGTTTTTCCGCTATTGACCTGATCGCTCCCAAAGACTGGCCCACCCTTCAAAAACATGGCATCTTCTCTTCGATGTGCTACTCAGCAGGTAAAATAAGCCTGACCGAAGGCTGGAATAACAAAAATTTTCATGAAGGGCTGATAAAAGATTTTACTGAAAGCATACCGTTAGTATCAAAAGCCGGGTATAAGAACCTGATCTGTTTCAGCGGCAACCGCAAAGGCATGGATGATGAAACTGGTTTGAAGAATTGTACGGAAGGATTAAAGCAGATCATTGGCCTGGCTGAAAAAAATAATGTGATCATACAGATGGAACTGCTGAACAGCAAAGTGAACCATGTTGATTATATGTGCGATAAAACACCCTGGGGTGTTGAACTCTGTAAACGTATTGGTTCGCCCAATTTCAAATTGTTGTATGATATTTATCACATGCAGATTGATGAAGGAGATGTGATCCATACGATCCGTGATAATCACCAGTACATTGGTCATTATCATACAGGCGGCGTACCGGGCAGGCACATTATTGATGAAACGCAGGAACTGTATTACCCGGCTATTATGAAAGCCATTTTAGAAACAGGCTATAAAGAATATGTAGCACAGGAATTTGTTCCTAATGAGAAAGACAATGAGTCAAAGATAGCAGCGCTGAAGAAGGCGGTGAAGATATGTGATGTGTAGAGAGGCCCCGCCCTGGCTCTCTCCAAAGGATAGGGTCATCAGGGTACAGCCCCTGGCTACCGGCAGGCAGGCTCGTTTTTCGGAATCGTTCATATTTATTAGTATTTCCGAAAGCGGTGAATAGAGAACAAAAGCTGATGTGGTAGTTATGAAGTTGGTTAAAGAGATGAAGCACCGCTCCCTCTCCCGTCATTGCGAGCAAAGCGAAGCAAGAAGAGGGAGAAGGAGAGCGAGGTAACAAAAAAATAAAAACAATAAACGATAAACTTCTTTTATGCCTGATAATGAATATGACGCAATCGTAGTTGGCTCCGGTATCAGCGGTGGATGGGCCGCCAAAGAGCTTACAGAAAAAGGATTGAAAGTCCTGATGCTGGAACGCGGCCGTGATATTGTGCACGTCAAAGATTATGTGAACGCCAATAAAGATAGCTGGGAGTATGAACATCGTGGCGGACGCACACAGCAAATGATCCATGATTATCCCGCATTGAAAAGGGATTATCCGCTGAATGAAAAAAACCTTGATTACTGGGCCAGTGATAAAGATTCGCCTTATACAGAAATAAAACGCTTCGACTGGTTCCGTGGTTATCATGTGGGTGGCCGCTCACTCATGTGGGGCAGGCAGAGCTATCGCCTGAGTCAACTTGATTTTGAAGCGAATGCCAAAGAGGGTATTGCTATTGACTGGCCTATCCGTTATAATGAGATCGCCCCATGGTATGATTATGTAGAAAAATTCGCTGGTATCAGCGGCTCAATTGAGGGCATGCCACAATTACCGGATGGACAATTTTTACCCGCCATGGAAATGAATGTGGTGGAAAAAGATGTCGCCCAAAGAATGAATGCGCATTATAAAAAAGAATTCCGGAGAATGATCATTGGCAGAACGGCTAATTTAACCCAGCCTCACGAGGGACGCACCAATTGCCAGTTCAGGAACAGGTGCTGGTTAGGTTGCCCCTTTGGCGCTTACTTCAGCACACAATCTTCTACATTACCCGCAGCACAAAAAACAGGCAACCTGACACTCCGCCCCTGGAGCATTGTTACTAAAATTTTATATGATAAGGATAAGAAAAAAGCGACAGGTGTAGAGGTGCTGGATGCGGAGAACAATCAAACTTATATATATAACGCTAAAATAATTTTCTTAAACGCATCAACCCTTAACAGCGCCTGGGTATTGATGAATTCGGCTACGGATGTATGGCCTGATGGATTAGGCAGCAGCAGCGGAGAACTTGGTCATAACATCATGGACCATCACCTTGGAGTAGGCGCCAGTGGCATAGTGGAAGGCTTTGAAGATAAATATATTTATGGCAGAAGACCCAATGGTATTTATATTCCCCGTTACAGGAATTATTTTGGTGATAAAAGAGATTACCTGCGGGGCTTTGGCTACCAGGGTGGAGCCAGCCGCTCCGGCTGGAGCAGGAATATTCCGGAATTAAGTCTTGGCGCGGATTTTAAAGATGCACTTACAGAACCCGGTGAATGGAGAATGGGCATTGGAGGTTTTGGAGAAACCTTGCCTTACCATGAAAACAAAATAACGCTGGATAAAACTAAAAAAGATAAATGGGGGCTTAATGTGCTGGCTTTTGATGTGGAATACAAAGAAAATGAAAAAAAGATGCGGGTAGATATGGCTAATGACGCAGTCGAAATGCTCACCATAGCCGGCGTAAAAGACGTCAAGGCCAATATAGGTGATGGTACACTGGGCAGGGGCATTCATGAAATGGGTTCGGCACGTATGGGCAAAGACCCAAAGACTTCTGTGCTGAATAATTTTAACCAGGTATGGGATGCGCCCAATGTATTTGTTACTGATGGGGCATTCATGACATCAGCAGGTTGTCAAAATCCTTCCTTAGGCTATATGGCTTTTACTGCAAGAGCGGCGGACCATGCTGTAAAGGAATTGAAGAAAATGAATTTGTAAAAAAAGCAATGAGCTGTGAGCTACGGGTAGTACCTAAATTATAAACATTAAACTCTTGATATGGATCGCAGAGAACTTTTAAAAATGATCGCACTGGCAACGGGTGCCGTGGTAGTGGGTGGCGAGGTTTTTTTAACCGGTTGTAAAACGGGAGCCAAAACAGAAGCTGGTTTTACAGCGGCCAATATTTCTTTGTTGGATGAAATAGGCGAAACCATTTTACCAGCTACCTCCTCCCCAGGCGCCAAAGCGGCACAAATAGGTCAATTCATGAAAATATATGTAACGGACTGTTATACACAGGCAAGCCAGGATGAATTTACAAAAGGGATCGTAGCCCTGGAAGAAGCCTGTAAAAAAATGCATGGCAAAACATTTATGGATTGTACACCGGAACAACGCCGTGAACTTTTACTAAGCCTCGAAAAGGAGGCCAAAGAATTTAATAAGGGGCCGGAGGAAAAAGATAAAACATTGCGTGAGGAATTGAAAGGCCAGAATAAAGTATATGATTTTGTCGCTTCACCAAAGCATTATTATACGATGATGAAACAACTGACCCTTCTTGGTTTCTTTACTTCAAAGCCAGGCGCTACACAGGCATTACGCCATGTTGCAGTTCCCGGAAAATATGATGGCGCCCTCCCTTATAAAAAAGGAGATAAAGCCTGGGCTGAATAATCAATCATTACCCTTAAAAAAAACATACTATGCATTACGATCGCAGAAAGTTCATTAAAATATCCGGCGGCATTACCACCGGACTTGCTTTAAGCTCATTAACCGGCATCTCATTGTTCAGCGCCGAAGAGGATGCGAAAAAAATAAAGAAATTCGGGTTGCAGCTTTATTCTTTGCGTGATGTATTGCCTGCAAATCCCAAAGATGTTTTAAAACAGGTAGCCTCATTTGGCTATAAACAGGTAGAAAGTTACGAAGGCAAAGACGGCATGTTCTGGGGTTTGGGCCATACAGGGTTTAAGCAGTATATGGATGAACTCGGCATGACGATCATCTCTTCTCATTGCGATATCAATAAAGATTTCGAAAGGAAAGCCGCCGAAGCGGCTGCTATTGGTATGAAGTACCTGATCTGTCCGTATAAAGGGCCGCAGAAGTCACTGGACAATTACAAAAAGTTTGCGGAGGAGTTTAATCAGAAGGGAGAGATATGTAAAAAGAACGGTATCCGGTTCGCCTATCATAACCATGATTATTCTTTCAAACCCATGGAAGGGCAATTGCCGCAGGATGTAATGATGAATGGCACTGACCCTTCACTGGTGGATTTTGAAATAGATATGTACATGGTGGCTGTGGCTGGCCAGGATATAGAAGCCTGGTTGAAAAAATACAGCCCCCGTTTCCGTCTTTGTCATATCAAGGACTTCAGTAAGACGCCGGGAGAGAATAATGGTAAAAATTCCGTTGATGTAGGAACCGGTTCTATTGATTTCAAAAAAATATTAAAAACGGCAAAAGCGAACGGTATGGAATATTATATAGTAGAACAGGAAGCCTATCCTAACGGCAGCCCGCTGAAGGCCGCAGAAGTTTCAGCCGCATATATGAAAAAGCTGAAAATTTAACACTCAGACCCATTTCATTATTTCGTCCATTGCATTACCAAGGCATTCGCCGTTACTGATCTTTTCAGCAAGTGGCTGCATATTGATTTGCATTTCCTGGTATTCATCCGCGGTAATCGTGCTGATACGGTCTTCAATTTCATACATGCTGTTAACCAGTATCCCGATCCTGTATTTTTCAATTAAAGGAGCTGAACCCGCTGAAGCAGGGGCGATAATGGGCAGCTTGCTGAGTATATACAGCGATAGTTTATGGTGACTGATGAACTGCAAGTAATAACCGAAATTTCCACCCGGTTTATCAATACTATCTCCATCCCACAGCAATCCAAATGAACCTTGTAATTTACCCGGTAGATCATAGGGTTTTTCAACACCATGCCAGGTTACATCCTTTTGTGTAAGTACTTCATCCCCCTGTCCTGCGCCATACAAGTGAAAATGCAATGCGGAATTATTTTTGCCTAACAAATGAAGGTCTCTCAGGAAGGAACTTTTTTCCAGGTTACCTGCAAATACTATGTTATACGAGATATCTCTTTGACCTGCGACCGGCGCTGTTAAAAAATCAAAGAATTCAATAGTCACCACTTTGGTATCAGCTAACCCATTTTTATACAACCATTCTTTCATGCTATCATTGTGTACAATGAAATAGCTGAACTGCTTTAAAAACCTGGTTTCTTTTACCAGCAATTTTTCATCGCCATCCTTGATGCCATTTATATCAGCGATGAAACAAACCAGGGAAATACCTTTCTTTTTTCTTAAAAAATACAACAGCAGGGTATTCATGCCGGCATATACAGGAAAAAGAAAGACAAGCACAGACCCCTTTCTTATTCTAAAAAACATTCTGATGAGAAAAAAGAAGCGGCTAAACTTGGCTGCCAACGAAAAACTATGCTGATGCGGAAACAATACCGGCTCAAATCCTTTTGCCAGCAATATCTTCTCTGCATCTCTAACTCCTACCCCGCCATGCAGGTATTCTTCCTGCAGGAATTGCTGTATAAAGTATTTTTTTCTTTCCTTAGTATTCACCATTTTTTGCTGATTACCGGATAAAGATAAGTGTATAGAAGATATACCCTGGCGATGGAATGTTTGTTTGCCTGCTATTCCCGGCAGAAGAAGATTATGCCCGATATAGCATATCATGCCCCCATTCGTTTTGCCTATATTTACACCACAATTTTGCAATCTTACATGAAGGAACAGGAAATAAAGATCAGTCCTGCAGGCTCTACCTCATTCAGCCTGGCTGAGATATGGGGAAACAGGGAACTTCTTTATTTTTTTGCCTGGCGTGATATAAAAGTAAAATACAAACAAACTTACCTGGGTATCCTCTGGGCTATAGTCCAGCCCCTGCTGCTGATGGCTATGTTCTATTTTATCTTTTCCAGGACGCTGAATGTATCAGTTGGGATGTCCTACCCCGTATATACATTTACCGGCTTGATCCTTTGGGGATTGTTTTCTTCAGGCATCACCCATAGCAGTGAAAGCCTGTTGAGCAGTTCGCAGATCATACGGAAAATCTATTTTCCCCGCATTCTCATTCCGCTTGCGTCTTTATTAACTGCATTGGTAGATTTCTTTGTCGCTTTCTTATTACTTATTGTTTTACTGATCATTTTCAGGCAGCCGGTCAACTGGCACGCGGTTTATAGTTTTCCGTTGGCTATCGCACTAACATTTATCGCTTCTTTTGGAATAGGTTCTTTACTGGCTACCTTGAATGTCAAGTACAGGGATTTCCGCTATTTACTTCCTTTCGCCATACAATTGCTTTTTTTCAGTTCGCAGATTGTGTATTCCATTCATTCATTAGGGCAAGGCTGGCTTAAGCTGCTGCTCTACTGCAACCCGCTAAACGGGGCGCTGGAGCTTTTTTATTATCCCTTTCATAGCAGGCCATTAAATATTACCGGCATCTTCATCAGCACTGCGGTCGCATTTTTTTTTCTTATAACAGGATTGTTTTATTTTAAAAAAACAGAGACCTATTTCGCAGATATCATCTGAACTATGAAACCTGTGATTGAAATAAGCCAACTGGGTAAAAAATACCGTATCCGCAAAGCGGAGCCTTACCTTGCGCTGCGCGATGCTATTACTGATTCGTTTAAATACATACTCAGGAAAAAAAATAATACCAAAGAAGATTTCTGGGCATTGCAGGATATTAACCTGGCCATCGAACAGGGGGAACGTGTAGGTATCATTGGCAGGAATGGAGCGGGCAAAAGTACTTTACTGAAGATACTGAGCCGGATAACCTGGCCCACAACAGGGCAAGCTATCATACGGGGAAGACTGGCAAGCCTGCTGGAAGTAGGTACGGGTTTTCATCCTGAATTAACGGGGAAAGAAAATATTTACCTGAATGGATCTATACTTGGTTTGAAAAAAAGGGAAATAGACAAGCAATTTGACGCCATTGTTGATTTTAGCGGCGTTGAAAAATTTATTGATATGCCGCTGAAGAATTATAGCAGTGGTATGCAGTTAAGGCTGGCCTTTTCAGTAGCGGCCCATTTGGAACCAGAAATATTATTGATTGATGAAGTATTAGCAGTGGGTGATGCAGAATTTCAAAAAAAATGTATTGGCAAGATGGAGGAGGTTAGCAAAAACCATGGCCGTACAATTATTTTTGTGAGCCACAACATGGCCAGTCTGCAAAATTTTTGTACCAAAGGAGTTCTGCTGGAAAACGGTATCATTAGGGAGGAAAATGATATAAACGCTGTCATTAACACCTATCTTTCAAATACGTTAAAGCAAAAATTAAAATTCTCCGAAAGAAAAGACAGGATAGGAAACGGGCAGGTCAAAATAGTAAATGTCACTCTTTTGAATGAAACGGGAATCAGAACCGGGGAAAGTTTAAAAGTCGAAATTGAATACGCATCTCTTACAAATAACATCGAGGTAACTGAATTTGGTGTCAGCATCTGGGATAACAATGAAGGAAAAATCATCAGCCTTTCTTCCACCTTCAAAAACCAATTACACCAAATTTCCAAAAGCGGAAAAGTGGTTTGTGAAATACCGTATTTGCCGCTGGTGAATGGCTCCTATCTTTTAAATGCTTTTGTGAGTTCCCTTTTTGGCATAGAAGATTATATTGAACGGATTTTTGAATTTGACGTACATGAAAATGATATTTTTGGGACAGGCAAAATAGTTGACCCGGAATGGGGCAAAATAGCTGTTGAACATAATTGGTTTATACAAAATGATACAAAGTAAAACAGAACTTGATTTATTTCATACCACTGAAGATCCATGGGGTTACGAAAACAATAATGAGGATCTGATACGAAAAGAAATTTTGCTTAATGAAATTCCGAAACAGCCGTATAAGAATGTATTGGATATCGGATGCGGCCAGGGATTTATTACCCAATATTTACCCGGTGAAACTATCTGGGGCGTTGACTTATCTCAGAATGCCATTGAGTTTGCAAAGAAAAATTGTACGGGCAATAAATTTAATTTTATACAGGGCTCTATATTCGAAATTGACAAGCTGGTTGATTTAAAATTCGACCTGGTGGTTATAACCGGCGTGCTGTACCCACAATATATTGGCAATTCTTCCAGCCTGATATATTTATTGGTAGATAAAATCCTTGCGACCAACGGCACACTTATATCAGTTCATATTAATGAGTGGTATACCTGCCAGTTCCCTTATTTAAGAAGCAAACAAACTTTCTATAATTACAGGGAGTATATACACCATTTAGAAACATACATTAAATGATTCTCTTATATCATAAGATACACCCTGATCATCCAACTGACTGGTGGGTTACGGTTAATAGTTTTTACAGGCAAATGGCTGAATTGCAGAATATGGACGTAGTGTACCTTGACGATTACGATTCCGCAAACCCCAGACATGCAGTAATTACTTTTGATGGCATTTATAAAAATGTATGGCAATATGCCTTGCCGGTTCTAAAGCACTTTAACTATCCCTTTGAACTGTTTGTAACTTCTGATTATGTGGGGTTGGATAATAAATTTGATGCTGTTGAACCTCATGCTGCTTTCACGTCAAAAGAAGAACTATCAGAACTGGTTGCAACAGGAGGAAGATTACAGTGGCATACGAAAAGCCATTTAAACCTGAAACAGGTAAACGATAGTGATACAATAACAAAAGAATTGACGGTACCTGGAGACCTTCTCACAATAGATAAAAAAGGTTTCAAATGGTTTGCTTATCCTTATGGAGAATATAACGAAATTGTTGTACAGGAGGTAAAGAAAAGATTTACCGGCGCAGTTAGTTGTAATCAGGGTAACGAATCGGATAAGTACATCTTAAACAGGTTAACGGTTTTAAATGATACATCGTTGAGAAAACAAAAAATAGCCTGCATCATTGCATCTTACAACTATGGCGAATACCTTATTGATGCGGTAGAATCTGTAGTAAGACAAACAATTTTACCCGATGAAATATTAATTACGGATGATGCCTCATCTGACGAAACACAACTCATTGCTGAAAACTATGCCAAGAAGTTTCCCCATCTTGTCCGGTACAACAGAAACGAAAAGAATTTAGGAATTATTGAACATTTTAATAAGGCAGTTGCTATGACCACTGCTGACTATATACTGATTTTAGGTGCAGACAACAGGCTGGCCAGCAATTATATTGAAGAGTGCGCAAAAACACTGGAAAGCAATGAAAATACAGGGATAGCTTACACAGACTTCGTCCTTTTTGGAAACCGGGCAAAAATCATTTATTTATCATTTGATGAAAGTTACAAGGGAAATATCATTAACAATACGCTTTTCCGGATAAACTTTCCCCGCTTCAATACTGCCAAGGAAATGTTAGCCGAAATGAAGAAAAGGAATTTTATTCATGGTTCATCCATGTACAGGAGAGAGGCTTATAACAAGGCTGGAGGGTATAAAAAATCAGATGGCCCGGAAGACCACCATTTGTTTACAAAAATTATTGAAGCAGGATATAATGCAATAAAAGTACCGAAAACATTCCTGGAATACCGTCAGCATTCTGTTGAACAGGCAAATAATATTGCCAGCCTGCATCAGCAAATTAATTTTTACAAAAGCTTAAGTGTGCAAAAAAATAATTTTGAAAG
>JAATGJ010000175.1 GCA_015654695.1 Chitinophagales bacterium
GTCAGTAATGCTGCTAACCTTATTGCAGCCCTTCCCTTTAATGAAGGTACAGGGACAACCGCGGCGGATATATCGGGTAATAATCATACTGGTACATTGACAAGCGGCCCTGCCTGGACGACAGGCAAATATGGACAGGGAGTAAATCTTAATGGGACGACCAACTATGTAAATATTGCGGATCATAACAATTTCACGCTTGATCCTGCACAGAGTTATACCTGGAGTGCATGGGTAAAGAATAATAGCTTTAAAGAATGGAGTACAGTCTGGAGCCAGACCATTAATACCTCCAACTTCTTTTATTTCTATGCGCATACATCAACCGACCCGGATGGCGGGCCTGTCACCAACGGTGTCTCTGTTTACTGGTGGATCAACAATGGAGCCAGCAAGCTCGGCGCACATAGTTCCAATAATGTATTAACAGCAGGCCAATGGAGCCATATCACTATTACGTATAATGCAAGCCAGCCGCAAAATAACCGGTTCAGTATTTATGTAAACGGTGCAGATGTTACTGTAAGAACAGATGTGTCTTCGGTCGGAACAATCACTGCCATCAATCCTGCCAACATACGAATCGGCTCTAATCAACCATTTGGTGAATACCTGAATGGTGCAATAGATGAAATAAGGTATTACAAAAGACTACTTACTCCTGCAGAAGTGGTAACCGATATGAACACACCAATTGGCATTGATAATACTGCGCCGACGGTTAATATTTCATCGCCTTTAACTGGCAATGTTTCAGGAACTATTAATGTAACAGCCAATGCCGCCGACAATATTGCTGTAGCCGGGGTTCAGTTCATGCTTGATGGTGTTAACATAGGAACGGAGGATATCACCTCTCCCTACTCTGTATCCTGGAATACAGAAACGGCAACTAATGGAAATCATACATTGACAGCAAGGGCGAGGGATGCCGCCGGGAATGTTACAACATCGGGAAATGTAATAATAAATGTTTCACCTGATTTTTCATTCACTTTAGCAACACCAGGCCGGAATGTAGAAGTTACCGGAACCGCTGCTTTTACAATAGATGTAGCATACTTAAATGGATTTACCAGTTCCAGCGTGGCATTATCAGTTAGCGGGTTACCTGCAAATACAACAGGCCACTACCTGCTTAACCCCATGTCGCACCAGGGACAAACCCAGTTGATTATTACTACGAACAATGCAATTCCCGGAACGTATCCTATTACTATGACGGCAGTGGCGGAAGGCATAACGCATACGCAGCAGGGAACAATAATAATTACCGGTGCAGCAGACTTTGCTTTAACCGCTGCTCCCTCTATTCAAAATGTAACAAGAGGAAATGCTGTTGCTTTTACTATTAATCTTAATGAAACGAATAATTTTGTAAATCCTGTTACACTTTCAGTAATCGGATTACCTGCGGGAGTGACAGCTACTTTTAATCCATCTTCTCCTGTACCCGCTGCCACATCTGTTCTTACTCTCTCTACTTCTGTTTCTGCGGCAGCAGGTACCTATAATCTCACTGTGCAGGGAATAAGCGGCGCTGTTACACGCACTGTTCCTATTACATTAACAGTAACAACTGCTGCATCTGTCTGGACTGTTTTGACTATGGGTTCAACCGGTGTGCCCAACAACACAGTGCGGGTTGGTCATCTGAAAGATGATGGCCTCGAAAGAATTTATATAGGTACGATCGCTACGGGCCGTATGCTGGAATATTCCTGGACGGGTTCTTCCTGGAGTGGCCCTGTTGATGTAGGCGGTTCGCCATCAGGAGGGGAAATTCACAACTGCACTATTGGACCTGGCCGCGGCGATGGAAAGGAGCGGATGTATATTGCCAGTTACGATTTCAACATTTATGAGATATGGAATGATGCAAGCGGCTGGCATCAAATACTTGTTGGTAATGTGGGAAGCAACCTTGGAATGCATACCGTAGTTGGAGTTGGGCGTAATGATGGAGTAACCAGGCTATATGCTGCCAGTACGCAGGAACTTTTTGAGTTTACCTGGAACGGAACAAGCTGGACCAAATTATTAATTGGTAATACCCCGGGCGCCCATGAACTGGCTTTAGGCAATGGCCGCAGGGATGGAAAAAACTATATCTATATTGCTTCTATCTCTTCGGGAAATTTTGAAGCCCGCTGGACCGGTAGCGCCTGGACGATTGTAAGTATGGGAGATAACGGCGATGCCCGTGGTCTTGAACTGGGTGACGGCCGCAATGATGGTGTGATTCGTGTTTACTCAGCATTATATGATGGAAGAATCAGGGAATTCACCTGGAGTGGAACAGCATGGACATTTGTAAATATGCCCATGGCGGGCACACAGAATATTCATGCCTATATAGTGCCCGGTCGAAACGATGGTATAAACCGGGTGTACACCTGTAATGCAAACGGAAAAGTGTTTGAATATACCTGGAATGGTACAACATGGACTATCTATAATATGGGAGGGGGCAGTGATTATATGTATGGCCTCCACTATGGGACAGGTCGCAACGATGGTGTGATAAGGTTCTACGGGGCTGACCGTGGTTCAGTAAATCGCGTTTATGAATTCACCTGGACAGCGCCAACTCCTTTGGTATTTATGAGAAAAGAAAATGAGACAGGTTATACTATGAGCAACAGCAATTAAATTAAAGACAGTCCGATAGAGCCCTGACAGGGCTATGTTGAAAAACCACCCGCCAGCAATGGCGGGTTTTTTATTCTTCCTTTCTTTTGACAATTAAAAACCAATCATTATCTAATGGCAGGTAGCCATATTCGTAACAATAGAGATATGTTTTTCCTGTTTTGGTAATATATGTGTGGGTAATGTATTTGAAATTGAACCCAAGCCGCTGTAACTTCTCCTTATTTGCTTTTGCTGTTTCTTCTGTTTCGGGTAGCAGGGTTTCCAAAATTCGCCGGTTCTTACCAAGTGTATTATTGATGTTGCGGATATTATTATTGCTGATACTTTTTAGCTGATTATTATAACTATTGCGGCAATAATCATCGCAAAATTTTTTATCCGCCCGGCCTTTCAGCGGTTTGTCGCAGGCAAGGCAATTTTTTATTTCTGTTTTTTGAAGCATATTCTGGCCAATTTTCAGGGTAAAAGGTACCGAATTTCTAAGTACAACCGTTTACAAACGGCTACATCCGCAAGTAAAGGGATAAAAACCGACTGCGGCTTTTCGGCAACCCCATCTTTGTTTTGTCAATCGGATGGTGACATCGGCTGACTGAGATAACAAAATTTAAAACCGTTCCGCTTCAGGCGGGGCACAAATCTTAAAGTTATGTATGCATTAAAAAACAAGGTGCAATTGATCGGAAACCTGGGAGGTAAACCAGAAGTAAAACAAATGGAAAGTGGTAAAAAGCTGGCCACATTCAGCCTGGCTACCAATGAGAGCTATCGCAATACCAATGGCGAAAAAGTGACAGAAACACAATGGCACCGTATCGTTGCCTGGGGGAAGATAGCTGAGATTGTTGAAAAGTACCTGGATAAGGGAAGAGAAGTTGCTGTTGAAGGCAAACTTGTTAACCGTAGCTATATTGATAAAGACGGCATTAAAAAATACGTCACAGAAGTACAGGTGAATGAGTTACTGATGCTGGGGGCGAAAGTCATAGAAGCATAAGAGAATTTTAGCCACAGATGAACGCAGAACAATACGGATTTTTCTGGATAAATGCGGTAGTCTGTGGCTTTTTCAATAATCAATACAATTACAATGAGAACTTTTCCTCTTAAAGAAAAAACCTATTCAATTATAGGACTTTGTATGGACGTACAAAAAGGAACCTGGGTTTTGATTTTTAGAAGTTGTATATAAAGATGTTATTGAGTTGAGTTTATTCAGGTGGCGCTTCCTCATATTAGAGAAAGCGGACTGGAAGTTAAATGATCTCCGTATTTCAGATAATTCTATCGGGCTGATCGTTAATTTCGGTAAACGGCTACCAGGGCATAAACGTTTAATTTCATCTTATATAAGCAACATAAATTAAATGCTGTGTTTATCTGTGGCTAAAACAAAATAACTGTGGTAACTACTCCTGACACTACCAATGAGATGTTTCAACTGGCTATCCAGTTGGTCAATCAAAGTTCCCGCAACATCTTTCTTACCGGTAAAGCGGGTACCGGCAAAACAACTTTTCTTAAATATATCCGGGAAAATTGCCCCAAGCAAATGGCTGTCGTGGCGCCGACAGGCGTAGCTGCTATTAATGCCGGTGGCGTTACCATTCATTCTTTTTTTCAACTGCCTGTATCACCGTTCATTCCTGAATCCGGCGGTTTTCAAAACGGAGATGAAACTATCAACAGGCATAGCCTGCTCAGCCGCCTGCGGATGAATAGTGATAAAAAGAAAGTACTGCGGGAGCTGGAATTACTTATCATTGATGAGATAAGCATGGTTCGCTGTGATACATTAGATGCTATTGATACAGTATTGCGGCATATAAGAAGCAGGCATAACGAAATGTTTGGCGGGGTGCAGGTATTAGTCATTGGCGATATGTTCCAATTGCCGCCGGTAATAAAGGATCAGGAATGGGGTCTCCTATCTGATTATTACAGCAGCCCTTATTTTTTTGACAGCCGCGTTATTAAAGAAGAGCCACCGCTTTATATTGAATTCACTAAAATATACCGTCAGAGCGAGGAAAGGTTTATTCGTTTACTCAACCAGGTTCGTAATAATGAACTCGATGAGGAAGGAAGACAGATCCTCGCCAGTCGCTTTCAACCCGGCTTTCGAAGAGGTAAAGAGGATGGATTCATTATTCTGACCACCCATAATGAAACAGCGAGGGAAACAAATGCACATAAACTGCAGAGCCTTGGTGGCAAACTCTATTCCTACAAAGCAGATATTCAAGATGACTTTCCGCCCAATGCCTATCCTGCAGAGGAAGTATTGCAACTGAAACCGGGCGCACAGGTAATGTTCATTAAGAATGACAGCGATAAAAGTAAACGGTATTTCAATGGTAAAATAGGCGTCATTACAAAACTGGAGGACGATAAGATCTTTGTGCAATGCAAGGATGAGCCGGATGAAATAGAAGTAAAACAGGAGAAATGGGAAAACATCCGCTATACATTAAATAAGACCTCCCGTGTGATGGACGAGGATGTGCAGGGATCTTTTATTCAATACCCTTTGCGTTTGGCATGGGCCATCACTATTCATAAAAGCCAGGGGTTAACTTTTGAGAAAGCAATCATTGATGCCGGAAAATCATTTGCGGCCGGGCAGGTTTATGTAGCATTAAGCCGTTGTACCAGCCTGGATGGGCTGGTTTTGCAAAGTGAAGTAAGATCCAACAGCCTTTTTACTGATCAACGGATCGTGCAGTTTTCCAAAAGCAGTTCCTCTTCTGAGAAATTGCAACTGGAACTTGCAGCGGCAAAAAAGCAATACCAGGAAAAACTATTGCTCGGTACATTTGATTTCCAAACTGCTATTACTACCACTATGGAGGTTAAGATATACCTCTTCGAAAACAAATCTTCTTTTAACCCGGAAGCTCATAACTGGATAGATGAGCTATCAGGAAAAATCAATACCATTCAGGATACGGCTGGTAAATTTCATAATTGGATAAAGGCACAGTTTCAACAGCCCGTTTCCCCGGAAGAGAACATAACGCTTCAGGAAAGAACGGTAAAGGCCGCTGAACATTTTGTAAAAGAACTTGATGTATTAATTGGTTTTTTACAACAATCACCGGCCATAACCGACAGCCGGCCCCATGCCAAAGAGTACAATGATAATATAAGAGAGGTTTTTGCAGAGTTTGCAGCGAAGAAGTTTTTATTACAGGGCTTTAGCGGAAAGTTTGATGTACAGGCATGGCACAACCGGAAGAAAAAATTTGTATTACCCTCCTTTTCTGTAAATGCTTATGCAGGTGCATCACAGCAAAAGACGGAAAGCCCCCACCCTTCATTGCATCAGCAGTTGAGAAAACTCCGGGACAGCATCTGTTTGAAGAAAGACCAGCCTATATATATTGTAGCGGGCAGCAATACGCTGAATGAAATGGCCCTTTATTTACCCCAGACTCTCACAGAGCTAAGAAAAATAAGCGGCTTTGGCGATGCAAAGATTGAGCAATATGGCCAACAATTTTTAGATGTCATCCTGGAATACACTAAAGAAAATAACCTTTCTTCATTAATACACGAAAAGTCGCCCAAAAGGGAAAGAAAAGAAAATAGCGGTGATAAGAAGCCGAAAGTGGATACAAAGGCTGAATCATTCCGGCTATATAAAGAAGGAATGGCCATCACTGACATTGCAAAGGCGAGAAATTTTGCCGTTCAGACCATTGAAGGGCATTTAGCACATTATGTTTCAATAGGAGAAATCAATATTGATGGCCTGGTAAGCCGGGAGAAATTGTTGTTGATAGAGCCAGCGCTAAAGGATTTTAATGGTAAAGCACTGGTACCAATAAAAGAAAAACTTGGCTCCGCCATAGGTTTTGGAGAAATAAAGCTGGTGATAGCCTGGCAGGAATACCAGAATAGTTTGAAAGAAAGCGAATAGGTGAAACGGAATTAGAAAAACTATTGGTATTTCAATCAGGCCAATTTCAATCTACCTGTAATTGCTCTTATGGATATTTAGTCATCATCCGTCCATTGGCTTATTGCCGGAGCATCTTGAATAACGATAGCGTAAAGAATAGAAATCAATGAAGGGGTTTTGCAACCTCGACGCCTCCGAATTGCTATATAAGGTTGCAGTAAGACGGCCAACTCTCCATCAACAGCATCCATCACTGACAATAGGAGTAGATGGTCGTAAGTGTTGCTGTAAATTCAAAACCCATTCAAACCCGCCACCGTTGAGGGTTTCAAAGCCTTCATTATATAGAAATGTATTTATAAATGAGGCCTGTTGTTCCCCTGCATTATGATCATAAACTATAAAGCAAACAAACAATTCAATGGTTTTTATAGTGGCTATTATGCGAACAGGTATTAGTATTAATAAGCCTGAACAAACAGAAAATCGTATAAGAAAGATGTATAAGTGTTCCCTGATTTTTATATGTCAGCAATGAGGGTATCATTGTTTATGAAAAATGTTATTAAGCTTATGGCATTAATTATTCACATTTATGAAAAGAAGATTTGTTACATAAAAGTTTATATATATCTTTTCATAACGAATAGATCATGATAACACTTACTAACCCCCAATATCGCATTATCAGCGATCATAATTTTGCCGCAGTACGGCAGAATATAGTAGATAACCAAAAAGCATTTATTGCGCAACAATCCTATCAGCCCGGAAATGTTATTGCAGAATTTTCTGCAGGCCAGGTATTATCTGAGCCAACATACCTGACGGTGCAGGTAGGTATTGATAAACATATTATGCTGCAGCCGGAACACCTGCAGTATATTAATCACAGTTGCGATCCGAATGTTTTTTTTGACACCTACACTATGCAGGTGGTCGCACTTAAGCCTATCGAAGAAGGAGATGAGATGACATTCTTCTATCCTTCTACTGAGTGGGACATGGCGCAACCCTTCACCTGTTATTGTGGAAGTAATAAATGTCTTGGTCAAATACAGGGCGCAGCCCATATTAGCCGGGAAGTTATAAGCACATATAAACTTACCCGCTTCATACAACAGCAACTGCATGATCGTTCAAACAAAGAAAAAAGAGCTTAAAAGAAAAAGCGCCCGTCCTGCTGCTACGCGGGTGTCAGCAGATCCCATCCGGAAATTAAAGATCTGGGTCTTATACCCCTATCTTCAAACCGATGACCCCAATCTTCAGCACTATTACGATTTCAATCAAAGCCTCCAGGAATACACAACGGTTTTTAAAGAATTAGATGCAGACTGGACATGGGAGCCTGTTACCATGCAGAATTATAAAGAAGTCGTTGGGTCTATAAAAAAGCGGTCAGGAAGAAAAATTCCATTAGTACTCAATCTGTGCGATGGTGATGAAATAAACGGCACACCCGGCGTTTCTGTTATTCATGAGCTGGATAAATGTAAATTGGTTTATACAGGATCGGATGCACACTATTATAATATTACTACATCCAAGATTCCCATGAAAAGAGCTTTTGACGTAGCTGGTGTATCAAATGCTAAATGGGAGATCATAGATGGTAGTGAAGATTCTGTCAAGGGACTTTGTAAAAAGATAGGTGCCCCGTTGATTATAAAGCCGGCAGTTTCCGGTGGCAGCATGGGTGTTTCTGTAAAAAATGTAGTTTATACCGATAAGGAGCTGCTCCAAAGGATACGGGAAATTAAAAAAGGCTATCGCGGCTGGAACCTGTTGGCTGATGGGCTCATCGTTGAACAATTCATTACAGGCCCTGAGTTTACTACTTTTATAGTCGGTTCAGCTTCTGAACCTGGAAAATGTATTGTTTATCCCGCCGTCGAAAGAATATTTCATGAATCATTGCCGGAAGAGGAGAAATTTTTATCGTTTGACAGGCTTTGGGAAATTTATGAAGATGAAAAGCCAATGCCCGGTAATGAGAACTTTTATAACTATCATCGCCCTGATGCATCTTTAATGAAGGCTTTGGAAGAGATCACGCTGGATGCTTATGTTGCGGTAAGTGGCAAGGGCTATGGAAGACTGGACATAAGAATGGATGCAAACACGGGAAAATTGTATATGCTTGAAGTAAACGCACAGTGCGGGCTAAGCGATGATGAAGATTATACATCTATAGGGGCTATATTAAGATATGCCGATAAATCCTTTACCCAGTTGATCAAAGAGATTATCCTCGATGCTTTTGCCAGAAGAAATTTAACCCTCTAATTTTATTCTAATGAAAGTCTGTGTGCTTCAAGCCGACTACTCAACTACAGGAGTTGATTATAAAAACTATGATCCCCCGAGACATCTTTCTGCGCTTATCCCCGAAGCAGAGGTTGATCATGTCTTTCTTAATAAGCTGACGACTTACCGGCAATTAAAGGAATTAAAGAAGAAGAACTATGACATCTTCGTTAATCTATGTGAAGGCTATCTTGAGTGGGAAGTTCCTTCCATTGATGTTATTCACAGTTTTGAGTTGCTTGATCTGCCTCATACAGGACCTACAGCCAAGCTTTATGATCCGCCAAAGGAACTAATGAAGTATGTAGCCCATTGTGAAGGAGTAAAAACGCCGGGTTACTTTATGATAGAGCAGCCAAAGGATATTGAAAAGGCGGAGCAATTTTTATCATATCCCATGTTTATCAAACCGGCCAAAGCAGGTGATAGTCTTGGTATTGACGAAAATTCGGTTCTGTATAATAAAGAGGACCTTCTGAAAAAGGTAGTGGAAATATATAATGATTATGGCCCTTTACTTGTTGAGGAATATATAGATGGCCGCGAATTCACTGTACTTGTAGCAGCCAGCCAGGATGGTAAATCCTGTAAAGTATTTAAGCCTGTAGAATATGTATTTCCTGAGGGAAAGTCGTTTAAGACATATTCTTTGAAAACATCCGAGCTTCATCCGGATTGTAATTTTCCCTGTACCGACCCGGTATTGGACAACGAACTCAGAGCTGCTACAGAAAAAATATTCAAAGGATTTAACGGCGTTGGCTATGCCCGTCTTGATTTCAGGGTGAATGATAAGAATGAGATCTTTTTCCTCGAAATAAACTTTACCTGTTCTGTTTTTTATACAGATGGATATGAAGGATCCGCCGATTTTGTCCTGAAATTTGATGAGGCCGGGCAAAAAGGATTTCTTGAACAGATAATCGCAGAGGGTATCGCAAGGCATCGGAGAAAAAAGAAGCCCTATATGATGAAAGGTAATTCTATTGCTGGTTTTGGAATATATGCTACACGTCCGATCAGGAAAGGCGAGATCGTTTTTAGTGGTGAGGAAAAGGCGCAGCGGATAGTCACGAAACGATTTGTTGAAAAAAACTGGAGTGAGGAACAAAAACTGAATTTCCGCCGTTATGCGTATGCTGTCAGCGAAGAACTGTTTATTCTATGGGATGATGATCCGTCAGAATGGGCGCCGCAGAATCATAGTTGTGACGCGAATACAGGATTGGATGGATTAAATGTTATAGCCCTGCGAAGCATTAAAAAAAACGAAGAATTGACACTTGATTACTCTCAGTTCCTGGATGAAAGTATGGAACCATTTACTTGCAAATGTGGTTCAGAGAATTGCAGGGAGAAAATTGCAGGTGTTCCTGGTAACTCTGTTAATCAGCGTGAGCAGAGAATATATGTACCTAATGGAAGATAAAAGAGTATTATCTTCCAATATATACCATCAGTATTTGTACATCGCTTGGATTAATGCCTGAAATACGGCTCGCCTGTCCCAGAGTTCCGGGTTTAATGCGGCTTAATTTTTCCCTCGCCTCATTACCAAGAGACTGTATTTTTTTGTAATCGAAGCTTTCCGGAATTGCCAGGTCCTCAAGTTGACTCATACGTGTTGCCAACTCTTTTTCCTTTTCAATATAGACTTCATACTTTACCTGGATAGAAGCTTGTTCAATATCTTCTTTTGAAAAACTATTTAACTGCTCATGTAGTTTGGGTAAAGCTTTTGCAAGATCGTTAAGTTCAACTCCCGGGCGCAACAATAACTTTCCTGCTTTTTGTTTTTCAGAAATTGGTGAGGAATTGATAGTCTCTAAATAAGGATTGACCTCAGTCGGCTCAAAAGGAATTTCGGTAAGAATACGTTTGATTTTTTCAACACTGTTTTTCTTTTCTATCACATTGTCCATTCTTTCCTGTGATGCGAGACCAAGGCGGTAACTTAGTTCAGTTAGTCTAAGATCAGCATTGTCCTGGCGAAGTAATGTCCTGAATTCCGCTCTTGAAGTAAACATTCTGTAGGGCTCTTCAGTTCCTTTGCTGATAAGATCATCAATAAGGACGCCGATATAAGCCTCACTTCTTTTTAAAATAACCGGATCCAGCTTTCGCGACTTTTGATGGGCATTTATTCCTGCCATAAGTCCCTGACAAGCAGCCTCTTCATACCCGGTAGTTCCATTGATCTGGCCGGCAAAAAACAGGTTTTCAATGAGTTTTGTTTCCAGGGTGTACCTGAGCTGGGTTGGGGGAAAATAATCATATTCAATAGCATAGCCCGGCCTGAAAACCCTCACATTTTCAAACCCAATTATATTACGAAGTGCTTCGTATTGTGTTTCTTCAGGAAGCGATGTTGAAAATCCATTTACATATATTTCTACCGTATTCCAGCCTTCCGGCTCAATAAATAGCTGATGCCTGTCTCTTTCCGCAAACCGGTTGATCTTGTCTTCAATACTTGGGCAGTACCTCGGCCCTATTCCATCAATTCTTCCGGCGAACATTGGGCTTTTGTCAAAACCTGTTTTCAAAATGTCATGAACTTTTTGACTTGTATAAGTGATCCAGCAACTTCTTTGTTTTGTAGGTTTAGGAGTATTTGTATAGGAAAATCCTGAGATATCGGAATCACCGGGCTGCTCTTCCATTTTGCTATAGTCCAGGCTACGACCATCCACTCTCGGAGGCGTCCCTGTTTTTAGCCGGTCACTTTGAAATCCAACTGAAACCAATTGTTCTGTAATTCCTGTTGCTGCCTTTTCAGCTGCTCTTCCTCCTCCAAAATTCTTTTCACCAATATGGATGATCCCGTTCAGGAAGGTTCCATTAGTGAGAACTACAGCTTTTGATTTTATTTCATGGCCAAGCCCTGTTACTACTCCATATACAATACCGTCTTTTATGAGCAATCCTTTTACCATATCCTGGTAGAAATCAACGTTTGGAGTCATCTCCAGCATTTCTCTCCATTTTGCTGCAAAAAGCATTCTGTCATTCTGTGCCCTCGGGCTCCACATAGCAGGACCCTTTGAACGATTAAGCATTCGGAACTGGATCATAGAAAGATCGGAGACAATTCCAGAATATCCACCCATCGCATCTATTTCTCTTACTATTTGCCCTTTGGCGATTCCACCCATTGCGGGGTTGCAACTCATCTGGGCAATGGTTTGCATGTTCATTGTGATCAGCAAAACCCGGGAACCAAGATTGGCCGCAGCGGCAGCCGCCTCACATCCGGCATGACCGGCACCCACAACTATAATATCGTATTCTGGAAACATTTAAGCCTGTAAAGGTATTTTGTTCTAGCCGCTACTTTTCAAACTTTTTTAAAAAATCCATTTCATTTTTAACCCCAGCAATATCGCGGCCCCTGTTAAGGAGTTCAAATTCAAATGAGGAATAGTTCTCTATCATATTAAGATAGCTCCTGTTTTCTATTATAAAGGCTTGTTGCTTTTCTGTGCTGACCATTTCGGAAAGTTCAATCTTTTCTATTTTGCCAAGTAGTTTCAAGCAGGGCGGATAAAGTGTTTTTTTATACAATTCTTCAAAATAGCCTTTTGCAGCTAATATATCAAGCCGGTTTCCCCTGTCTTTATTTCGTTGAAAATGGTCCACTCTGATATTCGTGAAATTCCAGCACATTTTTAGTTCAGTTTCATCGGAAAAATCAAAGTAGGTAACTGGTATAATATGATCAAACTGCCAATGTTTACCAAAATCCTGCCATCCTTTTCCTTCTTCAAATTGAATCTCAAACCATTTTCGCAAATTTTCTATATCAAGTCCAAAATACGGGGCATAAAAACCAGCGGGGTTCTTATCCAGAACATATCTTCTTAAAGCAATTTGCCATTTTCTTTTTTCCCTGAATTTTAGTAAAGCTGGAGTTACATCTTCTTTAGCCGACCATTTTTTTCTCGCCATTGTTTCAAATTATACAAATATAATGGTTCCACGGGACACTGTTTCAGTCAGAAACAGTGTCCCGTGGAACCTTACGAAAGGTGTTTGGACAAATAATACTCCTCTTTTCTCCTCATTTTTGTTTTCTCCCTCATGGTTTTGTCTTTGTAACCACAAAGATGTAAAGCCCCATGAAAAATGACTCTATGGAGCTCGGAGACAGTTGAAAGACCTAAAAGCCTGGCGTTCTCTTTAACCCTATCTACGCTTATGTAAATTTCACCTGTAATCTTGTTATCGTCTTCTGAAAGATTAAAAGTGATAATATCGGTATAGTAGTCATGTTTAAGATATTGCTGGTTAATATCTAACAGTCTTTTATCGTTGCAAAAGATATAATTCAAGCTAGCAAGAGACTTGTTCTCTTTTTTAAAAAGGAGCATTATCGCCCGTTTTAACTTGTTTCGCATCCGAAGAGATATACTAACGTTATCAAAAAAGAAGTAAACTTTTGATTTTGAAGGCATAATTTCAAAATTCGTAAACAAATGATAATGCTCCTGCGTAATTTTGAACAATTATTATGTTTATGCGACTTTCTCAACTAAAGCCCGGACAAAAGGCGATAATTAAGGACTTTGATAACCAGGAAATCCATTTAAAGTTAATGGAAATGGGCTGTTTACCGGGAGAGAGTATTACGGTAGAACAAAGAGCGCCATTGGGTGATCCTGTTTCTGTCAGCATAGCCGGTTATACTCTCAGCCTTCGGTTGAACGAAGCTGATCATATAATAGTGAATACAATTGATTGATTTTCAATATATTAAATGAAAATCGGCTTATACTTTGGTTCTTTTAATCCTGTACATACGGGCCATCTCATCATTGCTAATCATCTTTTGAATTTTACCGATCTCCGGAAAGTCTGGTTTATTGTTTCGCCCCAAAACCCCTTTAAAGAGGCGACCACATTATTAAATGAATATGACCGTCTTCATCTTTTAAAGCTCGCCACAGAAGATGATAACCGAATCAAAATAATGGACATTGAATTTAATCTTCCAAAGCCTTCTTATACGTCTGTTACTTTAGCTCACCTGGAAGAAAAATACCCGGGAAATGAATTCAGCGTTATAATGGGAAGTGATAGTTTTCAGAACCTTCATAAATGGAAAAATTATGAAGCGATCATTAAGAACTACAGTATATATATCTATGTGCGTCCGGGCTTTGATATAAAAAATAATATCAGGGCTAAAATCAATGTAGTGGATGCGCCTTTGTTAGAGATATCCGCTACCGAAATTCGTCAAATGATCCGCGATGGAAAGTCAATCCGGTATATTGTTCCTGATAAAGTAATGGACGAAATTGAAAGGGGAGGATATTACCGGAAATAGTTTTTAGAAAACATAACCAAGCAGTAAACAGGCTGCGACGATCAAAGGCGATGGTATCCGTGTATAATATAATAGTAAACAGGTTCCAAGTATCACACTCACATTTAACAGGCTGATTGTTTTTGCTTCTATCAGCGAAATATCTTTCATGATATAAAAAGTAGAGCCGATCATAATTCCAACCACCACCGCATTTATACCTTCCAGCGAACGATACACCGCCGCATATTTTTTCAAATTATTCCAGATGGGAAAGAAGAAAAGAACCAACAATGCACTGGGCAAAAAAATCCCGATTGTACCAATGATACATCCCATCACCTGCATTCCCTGGCCCATGTCTTTTAACGCCATGCCTCCTGTAAAAGAACCTATTGAAAAAACTGGTCCGGGCATAGCCCGTACGATTCCCATTCCGGTGTACATATCCTCCTCGTCAATTTGTATAACGTTAGCGTCTTTTTGTTTGATGGCTTCAGGTCTTACGCTGAATTGCTCATACATCATTGGCATCAATACCTGTCCGCCACCGAAAACAAGGCTACCCATGCGATAAGTATTTTCAAAAAGGTTGATCGGTTTACGATCAGGCCAGTTATCACTTTTTGCGATTTCACTAATGATACCTGCGGCAATAAATATGATGCCGAATAGCCAGAAGTTCCACCACTTAATTTTACTTGGTTTTTGCTCTGTCTGTGGAATGCGTTTACGGCTAAGGTTAGTAGTGATACCGCCGAGTATGATCAATGCAGGGAAAATAGCAGGTTGTTTAAAGAAAAAATAAGTTACAGCCGTACCAATTATCATTATTACCCAGGTGATAGTGTTTTTTATAGCAATGGGAAACGCAGTAAAGCAAGCATATAGCAGAAAGCCGGCAGCCATGGGACCAATGAATTTGAAGATATCTGTATTGTTCAATGCCTTTTTATCAATATAGTGCAGCAAAAAGGAGAGTGCTCCCATTAAAATACAAGCGGGAAGTATCCAGATAATTAATGTAAGTACAGCAAGTGGTACGCCTCCTCTTTTATAACCAATTAATGTAAGCGTTTGTGTGGAAGACGCGCCGGGGAGTAACTGGCAAAAGGCGTTATACTCCATTAATTCCTCTTCAGTGATATAGTGTGTCTGACGTACAAATGTTTTCAGCATCATAGCCACATGAGCCTGCGGTCCGCCAAAAGCAGTAACGCTGTGCAGAAAAACAGCCTTCAAAAAAGAAAAATGGCGAAGCAGCAGCATATAACACTAAATATAGAACAAATCAGCATTGCCCTGTGATGGGATTTCCCCCACTCTAAACGAAAAAGGTTGATTTATTTAATTAGCCGCATGAAAAGATCTTTTATGGTAAATTCATATAAAATTCTTCCATGAGAAAATTATCATTTATCGGCGTTCTCATTTTTCTGTCAGTCAGCGTCTTTGCACAAAACGATATAATAAAACTGAAAGAAAAAATAGCAGTTGCGGCTGACAAAATTGAACCCAGATGTATCGCCTGGCGAAGAGACATCCATGAACATGCGGAACTGGGAAACCGGGAATTTAAAACTGCAAAGATCATAGCGGAACATCTGAAAAAATTAGGACTGGAAGTAAAAGAAGGTGTTGGAAAAACAGGAGTGGTAGGTATTTTAAAAGGAGGAAAGCCCGGTCCATGTATCGGTCTTCGGGCAGATATGGATGGATTGCCAATCGTGGAAAAAGTGAATGTGTCTTTTGCTTCAAAGGAAAAATCAACCTATAATGGCCAGGAAGTGGGAGTGATGCATGCCTGCGGGCATGATACACATGTCGCTATGCTGATGAGTGCAGCAGAAATTCTAACCGGCATAAAAAGCGAACTGAAAGGAACCATCAAATTCATTTTTCAACCCGCTGAAGAAGGGCCGCCCGAAGGAGAAGAAGGCGGTGCGCCGTTGATGGTGGAAGAAGGAGTAATGGATGATCCAAAAGTAGATGCCATATTCGGGCTGCATATTGAGTCGAATATTGAAGTAGGGCAAATACAATATAAGCCGGGAGCTTTTATGGCATCGTCCGATTGGTTTCATATTATAGTAAAGGGAAAAGGGAGTCATGGTTCACAACCCTGGCTGGGTGTTGATCCCATTGCCATATCCGCACAGATCATTGAAGGATTGCAAACTATAGTAAGCCGCCAGTCTGAATTAACAAAGGCGCCGGTTGTTATTACGGTTGGAAAAATAAATGCCGGTGTGAGAAGTAATATCATTCCGGATGAATGTGTAATGGATGGAACCATCCGGACATTAGACAGCAAAATGCAGCAGGACGTACACCAAAGAATAAAACAAACAGTGATCAATATAGCTGAAGCAGGAGGAGCCATAGCGGAAGTAAGCATTGATACAAAAACACTGGTGACATATAATACTCCTGAACTGGTAAAGCAAATGATCCCTTCTTTACAATCAGCTGCCGGTATAGCGAATGTGACCGAAAGAGAATGGGTCACTGGCGCTGAGGATTTTTCCTATTATGGAACTAAAGCCCCTTCTTTCTTTTTTTACCTGGGTGGAATGCCAAAAGGCAATGATCCTAAAAATGCGCCACCACATCATACAGCCGGTTTTTTTGTTGATGATGCAGGCATGAAAACAGGTATCAAAGCTTTCTGTCACCTGGTGATTGACTATATGAATAAGAAATAACGAGCATGAAAAAATATTTGTTCCTGTCTCTTTCCCTATTGAATTATAGTATTGTAACCGGGCAAAAGACAGACAAAAAACTGGATGAAAAATTACAGGAAGCTATAACTGGTTTCAACGGTGACATTGGTATTTATGTAAAAAATCTTCGTACCGGGAAAACAGTTTCAATAAATGCTGACACGGTTTTTCCAACAGCCAGTATAGTAAAAGTGCCGATACTGCTGGGAGTGATGGATAAAATTGACCGGGGCGAATTGCAATATGATCAGCAACTGGAATACAAGGATTCATTATTATACGAAGGGGAAGATATTCTTGGATCCTTTAAAAGCGGTGAAAAAGTTTTACTAAAAAAAGTAATAATGCTGATGCTGACCACCAGCGATAACACGGCCAGTCTCTGGCTGCAAAGCCTTGCGGGAAAAGGAACAAGGATCAATCAAATATTGGACAGCCTTGGATTTAAAAGCACAAGAGTGAATTCAAGAACTCCGGACAGAGAAGATAACAGAACTGTGTATGGATGGGGACAAACCAGTCCCGCTGAAATGGGAAAGATATTTGAAATGATCTATCGTAATGAATTTTTTTCTCCCGCAGCCTGCGAAAGAATGATGCGGAGTCTCGGCAGGAATTACTGGGATGAAAACGAAGCTATTTCAGAAGTCCCTCCCTACATAGAAGTGTTTAGTAAAAACGGATGTGTGAATGCAGTACGCAGTGAAGTGTTGCTGGTGAATGCCCCAAACAATCCTTATGTGTTCTGCATTTTTACAAAGAATAATAAAGATACCAGTTGGACACATAATAATGAAGCATGGGCTTTGGCACGGAAAGTATCATCGCTGATCTGGAAATATTATGAACCAAAAGATAAGTGGACAAAACCAGCGAATGAATAGGATTCGATTATTTTAAAAGCAGGTAAGCGATCCAACTCATAACATAAGCCAGCCCCGTCATGTAAATGAATTGTATGATGGGCCATTTCCAGCTCCGGGTTTCTCTTTTTACAATAGCCAGTGTACTCATACATTGCATAGCAAAAACATAAAAGATCATGAGGGATACCCCGGAAGCTAATGTGAACACCGGGGTTCCATCCGGGCGAACAGCCGCTTTCATTTTTTCTTTCAGCTTCAGATCGTTTTCTTCATCGCCAACGCTGTATAGTGTAGCCATTGTACCTACAAATACCTCTCGTGCCGCAAAAGAAGTGATCAGCGCTATACCTATTTTCCAATCGTATCCCAATGGTTCAATAGCCGGTTCAATAATTTTTCCCATGATACCGGCATAAGAGTTTTCCAGTTTAGCGGTAGCGAATTGCTGCTTTAATAAAGCCGTATCCGCATGGGGTTGCGCTTTTAATTCTTCATACTGCTTCGATATGGTGTTCATTCTTTTTTCAGGGCCAAAAGAACTCAGCGCCCACAGAATTAAACTGATGATCATGATCACCTTGCCGGCATCCCGTATAAATATTTTCGCTTTCTCAATCATCGTTTGTACTACATTATTCCATCTTGGCGAACGATAAACCGGCAATTCAAGAATGAAAAAACTTTTCTCATTTATCTTAATGAACCATTTAGCCACATACGATACTATAAGCGCCATGACCAGGCCAAGCATATAAAGCCCCATCATGACCAGTCCCTGCGTACTTAAGAAACCAAACAGGTAAGTTTTTGGGATCACAAGTGCGATAAGAATTGTATAAACAGGAAGCCTTGCAGAACAACTCATCAAAGGTGTAATGAGTATAGTAAGCAGCCTTTCTTTACGATTCTCAATATTTCTTGCACTCATTATAGCCGGGACAGCACAGGCAAAACCGCTGATCATGGGCATTACACTTTTACCATTCAGACCCACACTGCGCATCAGCCTGTCTGTCAGAAAACCGATGCGGGCCATATAGCCCGTGTCTTCCAGTAAAGTAATAAGCCCGAATAATATCATTATCTGCGGAACAAAAATCACAATACCACCAATGCCGGCTATAATACCATTAATTAAAAGATCGGCCCAGCGATTGTCCGGTAAGGATGAAGAAAGCCATTGAGACAACGAGGCGAACCCGGTCTCTATCCAATCCATAGGAAAAGAGGCCAGCCAGAATACACTTTGAAATAATAAAAATAGAACAGCCAGCAATATCAGGTATCCCCAGCGGCGATCCAGTAGAACGTTATCCATTTTTTCAGTAAACAAAGATTTTTGCAAAGGGTCTGGCTCTGATACCGCCACTTTCATAATGTGCCTGATATGCGAATAACGCTGTAGTATTTCTTCCGCCTGTGTTTTTGTGGGATTGAAATGGTTTTCCAATTCTATGCTTTCCACCAGCTTTTGTTCATCAGGTTTTAATGTAAAGGATTCATGATTGATCAGGTAATGGATAGCCGCATAATTGCTTAATTCAGAAAAATGATATTTGACCGCATCCACCGCTTTTGGCGCCAGCGCCCTGTTATCAATAAAATCCCTGGCAGGAGCCTGGTATAGTTGCTGGGAAGTTTGTTCAATAGCTTTCTTAAGCTGCGGAATACCTTTTTGCTTTCTTGGATTAACCGGGATAACGGGTACACCCAATTCTCTTTCTAATTCGGGAATGTCAATCTTGATGCCTTTTTTAGCGGCAAGATCCATCATGGTCAGTGCGATGACAACGGGTACTTTCAGGTCTATAAGCTGTGTGCAGAAAAGTAAATTTCTTTTCAGGCTGCTGGCATCTGCTACCGCCACTATTACATCCGCTTTTATATCCCGGTCCTGGTTCAGCAATACCTTATAGCTTACCCATTCGTCCATTTTTCTTGGGTAAAGGCTGTAGGTACCGGGAAGATCAATGACTTCCGCTTTTTTATCATGGGAAAGCAGAGTAGCCCCTGTCTTTTTATCAACCGTAACCCCGGGAAAATTGCCGACCTTCTGGTTCATACCCGTAAGACAGTTGAAAAGGGAAGTTTTTCCACTGTTGGGATTCCCTACCAGGGCAATATGTAAACGGCGTTTTTCCAATGTATAAAATGGCAGCAAAAGTAGAGATGTAAAGCGATATAGCTATTACGAAATACGGTTTTTTGGCGGGCGAATAGTTACAGGTAAAAACAGTAAAACCTGACAAAAGTTTAACGGAAATAAATGGAAAGATCAAAGGAATAAGCAACACTGTTAATACCTTTGCGGGTACTTAATGAATTAACTATGGTTCCGCTACGTGTAAAACTTCTTTTGTCCGTATTGTTTGTATTCGTTGCCGCCTCTGCGCAAAAATTAAAGAAAGCTGATAAAGCTATTCTCGCTAACCTGCAGGCGCATATTCAATACCTGGCAGATGATAAGCTTGAAGGCAGAAGGGCCGGTAGCGAAGGAGAACAACTGGCGATGGAATATATCATCGGCCAGTTTAAAGCAATCGGGCTTTCGCCAAAAGGAACGGAATACTATCCCCAGTCTTTTGAGATCAATGAAGGCAAAAAGATTGATTCAATTACCTATTTTATAATCAATAATAATAAACTGGAAACAGGTAAGGATTATTTTCCATTTCCTTTTAGCCCTGATAAAAAGATAGAAGCGTTGCCGGCTATCGCCATACAGGAAGCAGACATGCCCTGGTTTGTGGACCTGGCAGAACCACTGGAAGAGAATAAAAACAACCCGCACTTTGACATGGAAGAGTATATTCGTACCAACTCAAAAAAAGCCGCTGACCGGGGGGCTTCAGCAGTTATTCTTTATAATTCATCGGGTATTGATGATAAACTGGTCTTTAACGGAAAAGATAAATCAGAACAGTCGCCGGTTCCGGTAATATATATAACTACTGAAACGGCTAAAAAATATTTTAAGGATAAAACAGCTACGCTGGATATAAAATTCAGAACATCCATCAGTGTAAAAAACAGGATCGGTCATAATGTAGTGGGCTATATTGATAACAGGGCAGCGACTACTGTGATACTCGGCGCCCACTTTGATCACCTGGGGTATGGCCAGGATGGTAATTCTATGTTGCGTACCGGGGAAAAATTAATTCACAATGGCGCTGATGATAATGCGAGTGGTACGGCGGCATTAATAGAACTGGCAAGGATACTGAAAACATCGAAAGCAAAAAACAACAACTATCTTTTTATTGCATTCTCCGGCGAAGAGCTTGGGCTATTCGGCTCTAAATATTTTACTGATCATCCAACCATTGATCTTTCTACCGTCAATTACATGCTCAATATGGATATGGTGGGAAGACTGAATGACAGCACTAAAGTGTTGGCGGTTGGCGGATATGGTACATCGCCGAAATGGGCTTCCGTAATTAATACACAGGATAAAAAATTGCCGTTTGTTATTAAAATTGATTCAAGCGGCAGTGGTCCCAGCGACCATACTTCTTTTTACAGGAAAGATATACCGGTACTTTTCTTCTTCACCGGTCAGCACAGGGATTATCATCGTCCTTCTGATGATGCGGACAAAATAAATTACACCGGTGAACTGAATGTGGTTAACTACATCAACAGCATCATTAATAACCTGGACAAAGAAAACCAGAAACTGGCATTTTTAAAAACAAGAGAAGTGCAGATGGGTACCAGGGCGTTCAGTGTAACCATGGGAATAATGCCCGACTATACGTATAGTGGTAACGGAGTAAGGGCTGATGGGGTAACGGAAGGACGACCTGCATCAAAGGCGGGATTACAAACAGGTGATGTGATCATTCAGTTAGGCGATTACCCGGTAAGTTCGGTGGAAACTTATATGCAGACCCTGGGCAAATTCAAAAAAGGAGATAAGACGAAAGTGAAGTTTAAAAGGGGAAATGAAACGATAGAAGCCCCGGTTGAATTTTAATCAGTAATTTGTTGTAAACACAGTATCATGGCCGAACGGTCTTTCAAACTTTCGCTGAATAACCAGGAGCTGGCCGAAGAGTTTTTTGAAGATACCCGGCTGCTCGGCATCATGGCGCCGGTAAAAGATTACCAGTTCTGCTGGCACCTGAATAATGTACTGGGTATGGACTTCAGGATGAACCATGGTATAGAGATACAGCTCAAAAGAAAGAAGCGGGATTATTTTTTTACCGTCTTTGAATATGGCGAGCCAACCGGGTCATTATGCTATTACGTTTATTGCAACCAGGATGATGGTGAATATTTATTACCGGAGTTCAGGCATTTCGATTTTCTATGGTTAATGAAAGGGGACTTTGTTTCTGATGAAACCCTGCAGCAAACAATCGGTTCCATTAAAAGTATTCATGGTGTGCAGCTGGTAGCAGAGCTGACCAATGAAAAAATAAAGAACAAGGAAAACCTTGTGTTTTGACCCATTATCCGTTTTACTTCCATCGTAAATAAAAACCATTAATATGAAAACGGATTTTGTAAAAGAAAGAAAACGATCTCCCGGTACAAAAGATGCTGATAGCTCTCCTTCAGCAACAGGGGATTGGAAAGAAGAAAAAAGCACCCTCTACAGGAAATTTAAGTTCAAAAATTTCAGCGAAGCATTTGCTTTTATGACCCGCGTAGCCCTTGCGGCGGAAAAGATGGACCATCACCCTTTATGGACCAATGTATATGATACCGTAGAGATATGGCTTTCTACGCATGATGCAGGAGATATAGTAACGGATAAGGATAAGAAGCTGGCAAAGAAGATTGATGGGTTGTTATGAAACAAGAAGGCAAAAGAAAATTTGATTGGCATCACACCGACCCGATTCGATAGCTATCGGGTCGGGTCGTCAGATTCAATTTATTTACAGGTACTACTGATCCAGACGTCCGCTGGGAAGGTCATTGTAGAAAGACTCGTCAGAGAAATATTCACATTCTCTTTTTTTGCGAAGATTAAAAAAGAACGTACACTAGGGTCAATACATCACCGTTACCGTTCCATTACGGCTAAAAGTTTGCCCGTTGCAACTCATCTCTGTCATATAGATATAAACACCGGATGGAACTAATAAACCTTTATACATCCCATTCCAGGATGCATTTTGATCGCCAGGTGTAAAATTGTTTCTTTGGAATAGAATCTCTCCCCAGCGGTTATATATCCGAAGATTATTTATCTTCTGTATGCCTTGTGACTGTATTATAAATCGATCATTCAAGCCATCATTGTTAGGGGTAAAAGCCGCAGGGATAAATATCCTGCTTTCGTTGCAGAGAAGTTTAACGGTAATTGTATCCGTTGCTGAGCATCCATATGCGTTTGAAACTTTTACTACATAATTCATTTGCTCCAATGGATTGGTTTGTGGATCAGCACAATTAGTACAAGTCAAATAAGTTGATGGTGACCAGTTCCAGCTTGTCACATCGCTGCTTGCCGAAGGCCGTAATGAATAAGGAGTACCCGCCATTATCTCCATATCGGCTCCGGCGTTCACGGTTGGAGCAGCCTGCACTTTCACATTAATTGTTTTTGTATCGGTAAAGCAATTATGTATATCAGTACCTTTTACGGTATAGGTGGTTGAGGTAACCGGTGTGGCGATGGGATCAGGTATTTGTGTATTGCTAAGTCCGGTAGTATTCTGTATCCATTGATAATTGTCAGCGCCACTAGCATGCAGGATAATACTTTTACCACTGCATATTGTTGCTTCATTAGCTAATTGTAACGTAAAAGGATGAACGACTTTAATATTTACCGAACCAGTATTCCCGCAGCCTTGTGTATTGGTTACTGCCACAGTATATACCATATCATTAACGGGTGAGGCAACAATGTCGGGGCCGGCAGTTGTATTTAATCCTGCAGCAGGCGACCATTCATACAAGGCGCCTCCACTTGCCGTTACAAATAGATTGCTTCCTTCACAGAGCCATGCTTCATTTACCGATAAGCTCACAACGGGTTTTGCATTTACCTGGAGTAAATGTTTAATAGTATCAACGCATCCATTATTATCTACTAATAATTTCACTTCATAGTTGCCCGGATCGTTGTACAGTTTTGCAGGCGGGTTTTGTTGATTTATCACTGTGCCATCATGAAAGATCCATTGCCATATAGGTTGCCCCTGCAATAATGTAGTACCGGCAAACTGCGCCGTTGTTTCTTCACAAATAGCAGCAGGCCCAGCGATGCCTCCGCCCAGTCCCTGGAAAGCAGCGATGACAGGATTGCTTGTCTTTACACAACCATAAGGAGATTTCACTGTAAGTGATACATTGTAGTTACCGGGTTGCTGAAAGGTGAAGGAAGGAGTTCTTATAGCAGCCGTATCGCTGTTAGTACCGGTCCCGAAATCCCAATGATAAGCAAGTGTTTGTTGATCCTGGCCGGCAGCTATGCTAACTATACCGGGATTCATAAATACTTCTTTAGGACTGCATATCTTATCCGGCAGGCTGTTCAACTCAACAGATAATGAATCAATGATGATTTTCTCTCCAAGGGTGGCGGATGCTGCACATCCGTTAGTATCCAGCACTATTAGCTTTGGTTCATATACACCTGCCTGGTAATGATGCGAAGAAAACGTAGCTGTTGCCTGTACTACGGTGCCATCACCAAAATCCCAGACATAATTAGCTGCGTTCACGGCAATAGCGCTAAGTGTTATGGTCTGTGCAGTACAACTATGTAATAAATCTGCTGACAGTGTTGCCGCAGGAGCTTTTATGGTTATCGAATCCACAGTAGTATACCGGGTACCATTATCACTTTCCGTTACAAGAGTGATAATATATTTACCCGGCTGGGTATAAATATGGCTGGGATTCAATACATTATTTACAATTGTGCCATCGCCAAAGTCCCATGTTATTTTACTGATGTTGGAAGATGTATTGGTAAACTTTACCAATACAGGCGGGCACTGGCTGATGCTGGTATAAGACTGATCAATATTGAAAGCAGCATTAATGTATTTAACAGTGATGGTTACAGATGCTGTATCAGAACAACCCGTCAGTGTATTTATTGCGATCAACTTTACAACATAAATGCCTGGAACCGTATAAATTTCAGACATATCGGTAGTAGTAAGCTGTGAACCATCCCCAAGCAACCATTTATAAGTTGTATGACCGATGTCTGAGGTAGTGGATGCATTTGAAAAATTAACGGTGGTGCCCGGTGATACCGTTGTTGCTGAAGCAATAAAACCCGCATTGAGGGTGGTTGTTTCGGCATTGGCTTCTCCGAAAAAATAAGCATAGCAACCATTGGCATCTATTACTTTCAATCTAATTGGATAGGTACTGGGCCAAAAATAATTGTGTGTTATTACACCGGGTGTGGTATAAGTTTCTTCTATTCCGTCTCCGAAATTCCATTCCCATTTTATTATTGGAACATTTCCGATTGATGTGGAAGTATCCTGGAGATATACGAGATTACCATTTCCACATGGATTACCATTCTCTTGTTTGAAACCCGGTACAGGGCCCTTTGTTATTAAAGGGAAAGTGCTGGTAGTATCTAAACATCCGAAGTTGTTATAAAGAACCATCCAAAGTCCTTCTTTCCCGGGAAGAAAACTAAATAAATTATTTAATGAAGCTATGTATGCGTAGCTGCCATCAGTATGATAAACTCCCCCCGTGCCGTAACCGTATTCATATCCAGATTCATCCCGCCAACCAGGAATATACTCCAGATTAGATAAAGTAAGGTGTAAGGTGTTATCTGTACCGCATACTTCCGTCTGATCTCCGGTTAAAATAGGATTTTGCTTTAGGGCAACGGCAACAAAAATAGAATCCTTTACAATACATTGGCCATTGGAAGTGGTAAGCACAACCTTGTAGTAACCAGTATTTTTGTATTCATGCTGTACCTGTGGCTGATCAGTATTTAGTGCAAGCGTAGCGCCATCACCAAAATCCCAGTGCCAGGTATTTGCCTGTTTGCTTGTTTGATTAAATGTTACCAGCCCCCTTGTTCCCTCACAGGTACGGGTGAAGCCCGCTATTTTCGGGAAAGGCGGAGACACCTTAATGTAATTAGGCTTAATCACTGTATCAGCACAAATTGCATTCGTGATAATGAGGGATATAGTATAAATTCCTTCTTGCTGATATTGATAAGTTATATCGCTAGGTCGGCTCTCATATGGCTGGAATACGCCATCACCCATATCCCAGACATGATAATAATAAGGAGCTGTCACGTTACTTGTTATGGTAAGAGGAGTATTGCCACAAATATCTGTAGCGGAAACTGTGAAATCAGCTTCTACTTTATTACGTATCGAAACATAACCATCAAATTCAACGGAGCCATTACATCCTGTAACCGTAGTATAAAATAATGTCACCCTATAATCTCCTTCTATAGAGAAAGTATGTACCGGATTGGCTGCAGCAGAGCTGCCACCATCTCCAAAATTCCATTGCCAGGCGGCTATATCAACATTGCTGATGGTATAAAAAGAAGCTGATATTGGTCCGCAGGAATTGATGGAACCATTGCCGGATATATCCGGGGACTTGATCTGTACTACCGGTCGGAAAATGTCAAAATATTTACCTGCAATGTTTGAGCAACCCTTTTCATTGGTAACCTTCAATTGCATAAAGTGATTACCACTGGATTGATATTCAAAAGAAGGTTCCTGAATAGTTGCCTGAAAATAATTGGGATAGCTTCCCATCCATTCCCATTTTACCGCACCAGCCGTTGTGTCTTTAAAATTTACTATTACTGGTGCGCCGCATACTCCGAGTACATCTATTACAAATCCATTTGGATGTGGTATATCATTAATCACTATTTGCTTACTCAATACATCGGTACAATCACCAAATGTATTGGTAAGTTTTACCGTGTAGATGCCTGATAAAGGATACCAGGTTTCTACATTTATATTATTGGTGGTTTGCGGGTATGCATTGCCAAAATCCCAATAGCTTTGATCCGGCACAGGCACACTTTTATTAGTGATCCTGATTATATTTTGTTCACAGAGAAGCCCAACTGTATCCCAATCGCTTTTAAAGTTGGCCACATTCAATATTTCATTTTGCTGCACGGTGTCTTTGCATCCTTCAGCACTGTTAACGATCAGCTTCACGGTGTAAGTGCCTTTTACAGTATATACATGCGATGGATTTCCGGCTGTAGATCCTTGTCCATCACCAAAGTCCCAGTTATAGGTTAGCGTACCGGGTCCTGTAGTGGTGTTGATAAAGCTGGCAGCATCATTGATAGTACACAATACTTTTTTATCTATGTTAAACGATGCCTTCAGTTCATTCAGCACCGTCAATACGTTTTCTTTTACAACCGTAGCCTGGCAACCGTAGCTGTTGGTAACGGATAAGCTGATAACAGGACTTTGTTTTGCCACATACGTATGATTCACGGTGCTACTGCTTAATTCTTCTGTAACACCATCTCCAAAATCCCAGAGATATTTGGTAATAGCGCCATCTCCGGCAGTAGCATTGGCTGTTAGAGTAATGGGCAAAGGCAAACATCCTTTCTGCAATGAAGCTGCAAAGTCAGCAACAGGTTTTTTATATACTGTAATGTTTTGTGATACAGATACTATTTTATTACTGTCCTTTACTGTCAACATTACCGCATAGGTTTGGGCATCCAGGAAGACAGCACCCGCATCTTTAAGTAATGATGTATTGCCATTACCAAAATCCCATTCATATATGGCATTGTCAGAGGCGCCGGTCGTAGTATTGGTAAAAGAAACAGCCAACGGAGCACAGCCAGATGCTTTATCTATTGTAAAGAAAGGTTTAAGCTGCGCCTCCAGCGTAAGCTGAATGAAGCACAGAAAAATCGCAGGAATAAGGTATTTTTTTAACAATAAATGCATCATAGTTTGATGAACATAATCAGATTAAAAATATACAAAAAAAATCGTAATTCTGAAAGAAAAGGATAAAAGCGATTATTGATAATGATGGCTTTAGGAGGACGTAAATATGACTGTTGGCAGCCCGAATGTTGTTATTATTTCTGTTGACTTAAAGTTTGAAAAAAATGAAGCTGGAAAAATTGTGGGTTTTTATTTTATGGATGAAGGCAGGAAGCAGTTGGTGAAAAAATTATAGGATAGAAAATTTCCTCTGCCAGTTGTCTATAGTCTTTCGAATCAATAAAGAATTTAAAAGTGCAGGGTTGTTTTCCGAAGTTTCATGCCTCCCGCAGACAGGTGTGACTTTGAATCAACTTTTCTGAAGCTATCAAAATAAAAAGGCTTTGCTATTCACCCAGCCATTTAGTTTTACTAAGCATTTTATTTACCTTTTCCAGCTTATTATCGGCAGCAGATTTTGCCGGCACTTTACTTTTGGTAACAATCACCGTTTTTTTTGAAGAAGTCTTACGGATACTATTTCTTTTGATCGCTGGCATGGTTTAAAATTACTATTTTCTTTTTACAAAGAAGGCTAAATATTTCCCAGTATTTACCGGTTCAAAAGGCACTTCTGTAAACGAACTGTCTTCTTTTATAAGGGCTGTTATGAAATAAGTTTTACTGAAGTTTGAGTGATATGTTTTTAAAATGCGGTTGTACAAAGATGTTCTGACCTGGTTGCTTCCGGTAAATACTATTTTAACAGCGGGACTCTCACTTGTAAAATCGTTTATAATATCAATGATGGTGGCCATCACTCTGATAATGTCGCTGTTATTGGTATTGGCAGAATCATCAATACTGTCATCAGGCAGCAGATCGCCAAAACTGAGATTAAGTGTAACGGGTAGCATAGCGGCGATTGTAAGGATAAGGTGGTTGGCTCATAAATTAAATCTAATGAAACTTTTTGATACAGATGCCTCGTTCTGCTTAGTGTTGTAAATCAATAAAAATTTAAAACTTTAGGTTTAAATAAAGATGAAGCTCATTTGATCCATAAAATTGGCAAGAAAGCACTTCCGGTTGAACTTCAAAACGAACTGGCAGAAGTCGGCTGAAAAAAGTGTTAGAAATGATGATGGATATTGCTGGGGAACAATTTAAAATCGCTATCCGAAAAAATCTCGTGTATGGTTATTCCAGGATTTATTCCTTCACCTTTATAGCTATTTTAGGACGAGACAGGTCTATTCAAGCCCCTCAGATACTGTACGGATGAAGCATAGCTGAAGCATAGTAAAAGCGTTCGGGGTGTATCAACGGAGTATTGATTAAGTGCGGATCCGGGCAGGATGGGATAGGCACAATGTATGAAAGTCGTATAATTACTATCGGGCTTCTTTATTTATTTCAGAGTTTAATATTACCCCGTTGTAGGTAGAGTGTTGAATAAATAAGAAAAGATGAAGATAAACCTGAACTTTTCATCCCATTGTGGAAGAATCAGCTCCCTTTCATAATTTTACATACTGGATTAATAAAAAAACTTTTACTCAATGAGATACTTCTTATCCACTTCCATTTTTGCTGCTGCCATTTTTTTGTCTGGCAATTTCAATAATCAACTTCCTGGTATGGCTATTCCTGCAAGGGACACTTTGCCTCCGGTAGAGACCAAAAAGCCAAATTCAGATTATAAACCTGCGTTTGCGGGACAAACAAGAATACACGGAGTAAAAACAACTACTCCTTATAAAGTAGAAAAGATAGCGGAGAAATTAGGAAGACCATGGGCTATTGTATTGTTACCAGATGGAAGATGGTTAGTAACAGAAAAAACAGGGTTCATGACCATCCATGCTGCCGATGGTACATTATTAAAAAAGATCACTGGCTTTCCGGCAGTGGATGATGGCGGCCAGGGCGGTTTGCTGGATGCCGCTCCCGATCCTGATTTTGCAAAGAACAAAACCATCTACTGGTCTTTTTCTGAAAAGTATGGCAGCGGCAACCTGATGGCAGTGGCCAAAGGACAATTGTCTGCTGATGAAACCAGCATTAAGAACCCCGTGGTTATTTTCCGCGCCACACCTGATCTGAACAGCAAGGCGCATTTTGGTTCCCGCCTGTTATTTGATAAAAGTGGTTACTTGTTTGTGAGTACGGGTGAAAGATCAATATTGGACGGAAGGAAACAGGCGCAATGGCTTCATTCAGGGCTTGGAAAAATTTTCAGGATCACCAAAGAAGGAAAACCGGCGCCGGGCAATCCTTTTTTGAATACCAAAGATGCCATGCCTGAAATTTATGCCTATGGTATCCGCAATGCACAAAGCCTCGCTATTCATCCCGTAACCGGTGAATTATGGGAGGCCGAATTTGGTCCCCGTGGCGGCGATGAGCTAAACATTATCAAAGCCGGTAAAAATTATGGCTGGCCTGTCATTACTTATGGTATTGAGTACAGCGGCAGCAAGATCGGTGATGCTATCCAGCAAAAAGCAGGTATGGAGCAACCGGTCTATTACTGGGACCCTGTACTATCACCAGGGGGTATGGCATTTTATTCCGGCAATGCCATTCCTGAATGGAAAAACAACCTGTTCATTGGCGGACTCAGCAGCGCGCATATTGTAAGGTTAGTGATCGCAAACAACAAAGTAGTGGGAGAAGAGAGATTACTGGAAGATAAAAAAGAAAGGATCCGCGATGTAGCATACGCTAATGGTATGCTGTATGCCGTTACTGATTCCGGCAATATGTACAGGGTAAGTAAAAAATAATAGTACAGGTTAACCGGCATACTCTCCTCTTGTTGCACTGGGTGGTGTTCCGATTCAATAAGAAACCTGCAATACAAAAAGCCAGCTCATTAATGAATGAACTGGCCTTTCAAATAATTATTCTCAGCAATTAAAATCCTTTTGAATCAGTGCTTGCATATTTATGCACCTGCGGGCAATCAGCAGAAGTTTCGCTGTCCACCATAATATAGTAAGTAGGAATCTTTGCCTTCATCCATTTGTCCAGCACTATTCCTTTCTTTTCCTCCAGCGCCATCTGTGATATTTTGCTGTAATCATCAGTCATGTTCATACGATGTGGTTGTGAACGGGACTTCAGGTAAATAATACGGGCGCCTTTCTTTCCCTGCTCACTGGTAAATGCTACAGGTGCTGAAAAATCACCCACTTTCATTTTGCTGATAGCGGCTACCATTTCCTTATCAAGCTGGTCAATCGTTACGTAAGGAGAACCATCGCGGCTCAGAATGTACGGACCGGAGAATTTTGCTGATTCATCATCACTATATTTTTTTGCAGCCTCATTAAAACCTATTGTTGCTGCAATTACTTTAGAACGGATGGTATCCAGTTTGCTTAAAGACTGGCCGATCTCCGCATCTGTTACGGGAGGGATACGTAGGATATGCGCTACCACCGCATCATCTCCATTTCTCTGCACCATTTGTATAAGATGAAATCCGAATTTAGATTTTACCGGTGCTGATATTTCGCCATCTTTTAACCGGAATGCGGTAGAAAGAAAAACAGGATCCCATGTTTTTTCATTACGGTTTACCTGGTACTTTCCTTCGCGGTCCTTGCTGCCCGGATCTTCGGAATATCGTTTGGCTAATTGTCCGAACGTAGCCATTTTTGTTTCGATTTGTTTTTTATAATTGTTCATCTCAGAAACAATGTACTGCTCCAGTTCGCGTGATGCTTTGGGAAAAAGAACGATCTGTCCCACTTCCAGTTCCGATTCAAAAAAAGGAAGACTGTCTTTGGGTATCTTGTCAAAAAAGTTTTTTACTTCAGTAGGAGTGATCTTGACACCGGAAACTATTTTTTGCTGCATAGCTTCAGCCAGCTTTCTTTCCTTTACGGATTCCCTTGCATCGTCCTTGATCTGGTAAACGGATTTACCCGCATATTCTTCCAATGCTTCCTGGCTGCCCACCTGGTTAATAAAATAACGTACCCGCTGATCCAGTTCGGCTTCTATTTCTTCATCCGTTACGGGTAATGAATCTTTTTCAGCCTGCAGCATCAGCACTTTGGATACTACGGCCTGCTCTACTATCATACACTCTGCATTATCCGGAATAGATCCTCCCTGCCGGGAAATATCGGCGATAGAATTTTTGATGTCAGAGTAGAGGATGATGCGGTCACCAACAACGGCGACTATCTTATCTCCGATTGCTTTTTTGGGACCCTGCGCTGATACAGCCACTGCGAAAAAAAGGAAAAGGGCAGTCAGTATTCTTTTTATGTTGAGCATAGTATTCAAAAGTAGCGTTACCGGCCATCCCGGTAAATAGTAAGAAAGGTATTTAACAAAAGTTTCAATGCAAGGAACAAGGTACAAGTAACAAGATTCAAGGAACAAGCTCCAAGAGAGGCGGTTGGGTTTCTTCTACTCTTGTATCTTGGACCTTGTGCCTTTATAAGGTTCGTTTTACTTCTTCCTGTTCGTAAGCTTCCACCACATCTCCTGCTTTATAATCGCTGTAATTTTTGATGGTCAGACCACATTCCATACCGGCCTGTACATCTTTTACATCATCTTTAAAACGTTTTAATGAAGCAAGTTCTGCATTGGCCCCTTCAGCCGTCGGGTAGATCACGATACCATCACGGATAAGGCGGACCTTTGAATCGCGTTTGATCTTACCGTCCCTGACATAACAACCAGCTACAGTAGCCTTATCAAATTTGAACACATCCCTGATCTCCACGTTGGCTACGATCTTTTCCTGGATGGTTGGTTCAAGCATGCCTTCCATCGCACTCTTCACTTCTTCAATAGCATTGTAGATAATGGAGTACATCCGGATCTGGATACCTGCATTGTCAGCCAGTCTTGCCGCCTGCAATGAAGGACGAACATTGAACGCGATAACAATAGCATCTGACGCTTCGGCCAGCACGATATCGCTTTCATTGATCTGTCCAACTCCTTTGTGAATAACACTTACCAGTATTTCTGGTGTAGAAAGTTTTTGTAATGAATCGCTCAATGCTTCTACGGAGCCATCCACATCACCTTTGATAATTATTTTCAGTTCTTTGAAATTACCAAGCGCCAGGCGGCGGCCGATCTCATCCAGGGTAATATGTTTCTTCGCCCGCATGCCCTGCTCTCTCAATATCTGCGCACGACGGTTGGCGATCTCTTTAGCATCCGCTTCATCTGCATATACCTTGAATTTTTCACCAGCCTGCGGTGCACCATTCAATCCAAGTATAACAGCGGGAGCTGATGGTCCGGCTTCCTGTTGTTTTTTATTTCTTTCATTGAACATTGCCTTCACACGTCCGTAATGCTGGCCACTCACTATCAGGTCGCCAATCTTTAATGTTCCGTTTTCTACTAATAATGTTGCAACATAACCACGGCCTTTATCAAGAGAAGCTTCAATGATAGTACCAGTAGCTTCGCGGTCAGGGTTAGCTTTAAGATCAAGTACTTCAGCTTCCAGTAATATTTTTTCCAGCAACTTATCAATGTTCAAACCGCTCTTGGCGGCTATCTGCTGACTTTGAAACTTGCCACCCCACTCTTCTACCAATATATTCATCTGGGAAAGCTGTTCGTATATTTTGGTCGGGTTAGCCCCGTCTTTATCAATTTTATTGATCGCAAAGATCATAGGTACGTTGGCAGCCTGTGCGTGACTGATCGCTTCGCGGGTTTGCGGCATCACTGCATCATCAGCCGCAATAACGATCACGGCGATATCAGTAACCTTTGCACCTCTTGCACGCATAGCGGTAAATGCTTCGTGACCTGGAGTATCCAGGAAAGTGATTTGTTTTCCGTCAGATACTTCTACCTGGTAAGCCCCGATGTGTTGCGTAATACCTCCGGCCTCACCAGCCACAACATTAGCGCTGCGGATGTAATCAAGCAGGGATGTTTTACCATGGTCAACGTGACCCATGATGGTAAC
>JAATGJ010000115.1 GCA_015654695.1 Chitinophagales bacterium
CTTACCATGCAGCAGTTAAGTATTATGTTCGAAGGACGGCTGACCGCAATTTTATAAAAAAATTCCCTCTCTCTCTTGCGGCCTAGGCCGCAAGAGAGAGAGGGATACAAGAACTTTGACACAGTTTACTTTACACTCCCAGCCCGAGCCTGATTTCTTTAACAGGTGGTATTCTGCGCCTATTAACTGAACAAAGCTTTTCGGCTTGATAAGCCATGTGAACCTTTCCTTTGCCATGGTTATCTTGTTTTTTCTTCGTTAATATAATCACCGGGGTTTTGCCGCACTTCGTCTTTCCTCTTTTCTTTCCAGCTTTTTAAAGCCTCCTCACTCAGCTGGCTTTGTGCTTCCATTATTTGAATCTTTTCCTTTAATAGCATTAATACCTGATGATGAATAACAAGATCACGCTCATGGCCTTCTTTATCCTGGTAGTAATTTGATTTTATTTCAATGCCATTTTCGGCTTTAATAAGCTCCTTGATGTTTTCTTCCATATAATCGTAAGGACTCTTGATAAGCATCAGCTTGAAGAAAATCGGTGTAAGCTCGATAGCCATGAATAAAAGAGTAATAAATAGTGAAATGACCCAACCAGAGATTTCGTGGCCTATTTTAATTCTTTCTAAGAGACCGTCTAATCCTGAGGCGACTTTTCCAGCATCTGCTAGTTTTTCTTTTCGTCTGATTTCTAAAGTGTCTAAGTCCTGCTTTACCTTTATATACTCAGGATCAGCTTTCAGTGAAGCGATTTGTGCTTCATTTGACGCCAATTGATTTTTGTATTCTAAGCACTTTGATTTGCAATCCCCATGCCCTGTTTCATAAGCGATATGGCCTTTTAGTTCATCACTTATAGCCTCAAGTTGCGAAATTCGTATTAGTCGCTTATCTATCGTACTCTCTTTTTTCTTTATCTCGCTATTAAAAACTGAATCTACTCCCGCTTTATATATTTGTTCCTGTTCAATCTGCTTTTCGTGAAGTTTAACGTCAATCTCTGTTTTGAACATGCGTATTTCGACTGGCTTTGAGATAGTCAACGCGATGATCGCTCCCATAATGATCCTTGGTAATGCTCCCCTTAGTTCTTTACGGGTAATATCTTCAGTACCATCGCCTTTGCCGGTACTGGTGACAATAAACCTATCTATATTGAAAATGATCAATCCCCATATTATGCCAAAGATTATAGCTTTAAACAAAGTAGGCATGTGTATTTCGTCATACATGCCTTTAATATCCTTTACTGTTTGAAAGGAATCAATTGCATTGCCTCGGGGTTCAAATATTGTGTAAAACGCATAGCCGCCAGCTAGACCAGCCATGAGGCCAGTTGCCAGGATTATTCCTCCAAGGCATAGATATTTTATCTGATCGCCATAGGTACTTCGTTCGAGAATATACTTGTCAGCACCCGCGGCCTTCCAGAAAAGGCGCATGAGCATTCCGGCTTTCTTTTCAGGATAAAAATCGCGTTTATTCATAATAGTTGATTTTGGTATTGTAGGTTAGCTTGTCTGTATTGATGATGATAGATGTTGTATTAATAGTGAAGTCGCAATTTTTAACACTAAGAACAGGAATGTTTGTATCACGAAAAATCCATAGCGAGTTAACTACTGGTGTTTTCAGCCTCAGCATCTCTACCGGCCTAAATTGTGTAATAAGATGTAGAGATGTTTCTTTATCTAGTTTTATTTTCTTTAACAGGATCTTGTAGCGACGTTTTCTCCAGAGAGAATGAAGAGTTATGGTTAATTCGTCCGTATGGGGAGGTAATTTTAGGATTACTGCGGTTTCATGATTATGATACGTTCTTCGGAATCGGGGGATTTTTATCTTGTTATGGCTTTTTGACTTCCATGATACAAGGAAGAGTATCTTGTTTTCTACAACAATGTCAATATAATCAAGTTTCAAGAACTTGGGTTTATTGAAGTCGAAAAGATTTTTTAATAAAATCATTTTAAATACCGGTTAATAAATGATATTATCAGGTATGACTTCAAAGGTGAAATATTGGTGAAGATTTTTTTGGGAAAAGATGATACAGGAATGACTGTACAGTAAATGGCAAAAAGGGGGGAGCCTTTGAATTGCATGGTGATAAGGTTTTGGTTTGCAAAAATGGTACAGGTAAAGATTGAGAGATTTTTTCAAATTAACAAGGGGCTACGCCTTAGTTTTGCCTCAACGAACTAATTTTATTATATAATTCGACCATCAGATGCCAATTTAGTCAGTATAACAAGAGAGCCATATTATCCATCGCTTCTTCAACCTTTTTTATGAAGTTTCTCATCTCCGTCTTTTTTAGGATAGAAGCGGACGAGCTTTATCACTTTTGCTTTGCTCCTGAATAACCATCTACCTGGCAAAGGTTGGCGTTTTTTTCAACAGGGTAATTACATCCTCTTTTGGTATTCCTTTCTTTAATAGCTGCATAGTCATCCCGGTCAATTGTTGATATACTTTTCTTTCTCTTTTTTCTTTTGGCAATAAGCGATAAACAGTGGAAGCGATAACAGAAGCATTGGCTAACAGCCCTGCATACTTCATCGTATTCATAAAAACCGGGCTCGTCTTCACCCGCCAGCCACTCAACGAACTTTTCAGCCGGGCATAGTATTCATCATCCATTTTGTAAAAGCAAATGTTACCAATCGTTCCCGTTACTTTTATCATTCCTGTTTGTCTCGCCATGCTTTTTTTGACTGTAAGGTACATTACCGGCTCTGGTCATTGCAACCAACAGGCCGTTTTTGCCAGTTTTGCCGTTTTCGGCACTGTAGAAGCACTCGCAGCTATTTCGGCACTAAGGCATAGCCATACCATCCCTATGGATGCCCCTTACCAACGTCAGGGTAAAAGCGTTCAAAATAAGGGTCAGGTCTTTCCCTCCTTTAGGGCGTTAGTATGGATAAATGCATTCTGTAGAGATGAATGATAATGTATTTCGTGCTGTAAGTACGAAACAAAATGCAGTGCAAAAAGCTAATGATGTAAAATCAAAAGTTGCGCCTTTGCGTCGTTGCGTGAAATATATTTAAAGATGCTTTTGATACATCTCTTCCTCATTCTTTTTTATGAATTTTCTCATCCCCGTCTTTTTTAGGATAGAAGCGGACGAGCTTTATCACTTTTGCTTTGCTCCTGAATAAAGGAGGAACAACCATCAGGGCCTGTTCATGGCTATCCGCCTCGATAATGGCGTACGCATTGTGGTCGTTGTCTTTGCAACCCCATTCAAAATGGGTAATGTATCCCGCATGAAACTCAGCAAAATATTTTACAGCCTGCCGGCAATCTTCAGCAGTATGTCCTGAAATGATCATGTAACGATCCATAAAGTATGAGTTATGAGTTGAAAGTTATGAGATATTAGTTATTAGTTATGAATTTCATCACTTGCTTCCATCGGCTGGTGGATCGTAATAACGACTCGCTATTCACCCGTCACCCTGAGCCTGCCGAAGGGCACTATATCTCGCTTAAATATTTTCTTACAAAACGTATAGCCATAGAACCTTCCCCCACCGCAGAGGAAATACCCGTCATAGCGCCAAACCTCACATCGCCAGAAGCGAAAATACCGGGCACACTGGTTTCCGGCATAAAAGGTTCCCGCGCCGCCTTCCAGAAACTATTAAAGTTTTTTTGTTTCACCAGGTCGCTGCCCGTGATGATAAAACCATTCTCATTCTTCAGCACCACATCATTCAGCCATGCAGTACCCGGTTTCATTCCTATATACACAAACAGCGCTTTTGCAGCCACCGTTCTTTCTTCTCCCGTCTTTATATTTTTCAATGTAATGCATTCCAGCACAGCGGAACCTGAGCAGGCGATAATATCCGTACCGGTGATGATATGTATATTGGGAGTAGCGCTTATATTTTCTACCAGGTAATTAGCGGCGGTCTGTGAAAGTGTATCACGCCGTATCACGATGTTCACCTCTTTCGCAAATTTACTCATATACAAAGCGGCCTGGCAGGCGGAATTGCCACCACCCGCTATATAAACGGATTCATTATTGCAGGCATGCGCTTCAACGGAGGCAGCGCCATAATACACCCCCGCGCCGGCAAATTCTTCCATTCCGGGAATATCCAGTTTTCTATACGCTACACCGGTGGCGATAACAATTGTTTTGCTGTGTACCTGTGTACCATCCATCATCTCGGTGATCTTGTATCCATCTTTCACCGTAATGGTTTTTACTTCCTGCGGCGTCAGAATTTCTGTACCGAAACGAAGCGTTTGCGTAATAGCCCTGCGGCTCAGTTCAGCTCCCGAAAGACCGGTGGGAAACCCGAGGTAATTCTCAATACGGGCGCTGCTGCTCGCTTGTCCGCCCGGGTTGCTTCTTTCTATCAATAGTGTTTTCAATCCCTCGCATGAACCATATACCGAAGCCGCCAAACCGGCAGGCCCTGCACCAATGATCAGCACATCATAGATTTCTTTGCTCGCCGTTTGCTGTAGCCCTACGCCGGTGGCCAGAGCGGGAAGAGAAGGATCAGTAATAAATGAACCATCTTTTAATATCACCAGCGGCAGATCGGCATGGGTCACGTTGGCGCTGATCAGGTATTTCTCCGCTCCTTTATTATTCTCCACATCCATCCATAAATAAGGGATTAAATTTCCTGAAAGAAATTCTTTGATCCTGTGCGATTTCGGCGACCATTGAAAACCGATGATGCGTATCCCTTCATGACCGGGTTTATACAGCGCCTGCCATTCTTCCAGCAGGTCATTGATAACCGGGTACAATTTTTCTTCCGGTGGATTCCAGGGCTTGAGTAAATAGTGATCCAGTTTTATTGTATTAATGGCCCTGATAGCCGCTTCAATATCGGAGTAAGCGGTAAGCAAAATGGATTTTGCATCGGGATAGATCTCTTTTGTTTTTCCTAAAAAATCTATCCCTTCCATATCAGGCATACGCTGATCGGAAATAAATAAAGCGATCGTTTCATTTTTCAATCGCAGTTCTTTCACGAGTTCCAGCGCTTCATTGGCGGAGTCGCTGGCGCTTACCCGGTAATTGTTCCTGTATTGATTCCTGATATCGCGATGAATGGCACGCAGCACCTGCTGATCGTCATCCACAATAATAATGAAGGGAAGTTTCATTCGTTACGCCTTTTTTATTTCAGCCACCGGAATGCAAACGGCGAATTCCGTCTGGCCCGGTTTGGAATTTACTTTTATATCACCGTTATGATGTTTGATCACCCTGTTCACAAGGTCCAGCCCAATACCTGTTCCCTGTCCTACTTTTTTCGTGGTAAAGAACGGATCAAATATCCGGGAAAGAATTCCCCCGGGAATGCCGGCGCCGTTATCAATTATTTTCACCTTTACGTTTTTACTATCACATGTCGTTTCTATTTTCAATTCACCATCTTTGGGAAGGGCGTAGATCGCGTTATCAATAATATTCGTCCACACCTGGTTCAGCTCTCCTATATAAGCCGGAATAGGAGGAAGCTTATCGCAGAATATTTTTTTCACTGTAATGTTTTTTTCACGCAGCTTGTATCCCAGCAGCGTCAGTGTATTTTCAATATCATTATGAATATCGGTCGGCTGCAGGTCATTGGTCTGGTCCATGTGTACATGGCTCTTGATAGCACCCACGAGGTGGGATATTCTTGTCGAAGCTTCTTCCAGGTCTTTAATCACGCGCTGGGAACTTAATAAATTTTCAACCCAGAGCAGCACGTCAACAAAAGCTTCTTTCCCTGCATCATTCCGGATACTTTCCAGGTCATCCCCGGTAAACCCTGCATCCACAAATGTTTCTCCTGCTACATTATTATCATATAGCCCGTTGTCCTCCATCCAGTCATTCATTTCATCTTCTTTTTGTATCCGCTGGATCGGGCTGAGCTTTTTTTTATCCGCATTTTCTTTTTCTTTTTGCTCCACTATGCTGCGGATACGCTGAAGGTGTTCCGCGGCGATATGCTGTTGCAACAGCTTTTCAGTAAGCCCGTAATTTTCTTTTAATCGTTTGGTCAATTCGCAAGATATCCGGTTGATGGCTGCGGCAGGATTATTCAGTTCATGTGCGATACCGGCAGCCAGTTTTCCCAATGCGCTTACTTTTTCATGTTGCAGTTGTGTAGTAGCAAATGCCCTGGCTCTTTCCGTCATATAACCGATGAGCCGTTGTATAAAGGCGGGATTGAGACGTTCCAGTTCCGGGAAATGCTCTTTGTGCATCCGGAAACCACGCAACTTGCCCACTGCGAATGAAGTACCCGGCGATGTTTTCATTCTTGAATAGGGAAGCAAGCCCGTGACCCCGCCGGTGCTTTCATCATTGCCAAAATCAAAAAAATGTACAAGCGTACCGCCTTTATCCATATAGAACGAAACAACACCTTCCACGATCATCATCATAAAATCGGGCACTTCACCCGTTCTCATTATTATTCCCCCCTCCTCAAATTCAACATAAAAAGAATGGTCCAGGATCCATTGCAGGTGCTCATCCGGCAAATCGCTGAGCGCTATAACTTTTTTTAGTTCTTCAATTGTCGCAACTGGCATATTGCTAAAATTACATTTTTTGAATTAATTGCATTGAGATGAATGATAAAGCCTTGTGGCAGCCACTGGTCATGGATCCAGCACGGTCTTTTCTTTTCCTGATTTGCGCTACGAGGGACGAGTAGCTTTTTTTACTAAGCAGCTAGAAAAGAATGTGTTGAAAATATTGTTTATCATAGCTGGCGTATTTTAGCGTAAATACGGACGTTAGCGGTCATGCTATGGCGACAAGTCATCATCTAATGCAATTTCAATGGTTGTCGCATTTAGCCCCTAAACTAGTCGTATTTACACCGTGTCAATTCCTGAAAGGAATTCCATCTTTGTCTTGCCAATAAAATTCAAGCAAAAGTTATATCACGTATGAAAAATTTTCTCAAAACAAATAATCCACTAAAATCAATATTGTTAATTGTAATCATTATGCTGGCAGCATCCCGATCAAACGGGCAGCCAATCAAACCTTCCGGCAGTGGTTACGCACCCGTGAATGGCATCAAAGTTTATTACGAAGTATACCTGCCTGCCGGACAGGCAGGTGGCGGGGGAATACCTATCGTTTTAGTACATGGCGCTTTTTATACAATTGATTTGAACTGGAGCCAGTTGATACCCGGGCTGTCAAAAACCAGGAAAGTAATTGCCATTGAAATGCAGGGACATGGGCATACGCCCTTTTCAGATAGAAAATTATCAATGACTACTTTAGCAAGTGATGTGGAGGGTGTGATGGATTACCTGAAAATTGACAGTGCTGATGTGGCAGGCTATAGTATGGGCGGCTCTGTGGCCTACCAATTTGCTGTACAAAGCCCTAAACGCTTAAGAAAATTAGTAATCATTTCTTCTACGTATAAATCCAGTGGTTGGCTACCCGTAATAAACAGCGCGTTTAAAGATTTTAAGCCTGAATTTTTTGATGATACACCACTCAAAACCGCATACGATGCAGTGGCGCCTGATAAAACAAAATGGAGAAAGTTTTTGGAGCAGATGTTTGCTTTCGCCGAGATGTCTTTTGACTGCGGTGACTCCAATATCGCGAAAATTGCTTCGCCTGTATTAATCATATCCGGTGACAATGATGGAACGGATAAAATTGAGTTGATGAAAACATATCAATTGCTGGGAGGTGGTGTTTCTGCTGACCTGGAACCAATGCCAAAATCGCAATTGGCCATAGTTCCTTCAAGCGGACATGTCAGCCTGATGATGGACACCAAAACAATACTAAAGTATATGGATGACTTTTTGAAGTAAAAAAATGAACAATAAAGTGCTATCAGCAACAGTCCGGGCTATTTTTCTTGCAGCGATTGTTTTTTGTTTGACAATTTCTTGTTCAAATCCAAATCAGCCGGGTAACCCTGATAACGCAATCAATCAGATCGTAATTGCAAATGACTCCGGTAAAAACATTAAAAATAAAAATATGATTACTCAAAAAATTACACCCTATTTGTGGGTAGAGAAAGATGCCAAAGCTGTAGCGGATTACTACTTATCCATTTTTAAAGACGGTAAGCTGAAAGATTTTCGCAAGTTCGATAATGACGAAAGTGGAAATGATGCAGGCATAGAAACAGCCGTAATTGAAATAGCAGGAATGGAGTTTAGTATATTAGCAGCAGGCCCACTATTCAAATTTAATGAAGCAGTTTCTTTTGTTATCAATACAAAAGACCAGGCTGAAACGGATTATTATTGGGAAGCGCTTACTAAAAATGGTGGTGAGGAAGGCTCTTGTGGATGGTGTAAAGATAAATATGGATTATCATGGCAAGTTGTACCAACTGAATATTTTGAATTAATACATAGCGATGACCCAATAGTAAGGGAAAAAGCGATGAAGAACACATTAAAGCAGAAAAAATTGATACTTTCAGAACTCAAATGAACAGGTATCATTATTTATGGCAAGTAAGACATAGTTTGAAATAAAAAAGAGAAAAAACTGGCCATAACAAGGTTTTGGCCAAGACAGGGCTGATACACTTCGTATCAACATTTAGTTATGAATTTGGCAAGCCAAAAAGAATAAACCTGATTCGAACTAAAAAGGCTTCAAGTCCAATGACTTAAAGCCTTTTCTGATTTCAGTGCACAGGATTGCAGCCAGTTCGAACTTTTTGCTAAAAAGTTTGATTGAGATTCAAAGCTTTAGCCTTAAGTGAAAAGGTTCGATTTCTTTGATTGGCATATTTTCCATACTGTATATTCTTTTGCTGTGTCTTTAAGGGGGAGAAGTAATAGCTACCAAATCCCTGCGATCATTTAAAAGCAATAGTTTGATTAGTATTTATCAGCTGACAAAGATGACCAATATACATTTGTTTCATATTCCATTTCCACAAAGCCATTTTTATTGTAGGCAACGAACATTTGCACCAGCGTCGAGATCATAGTATCATAAGAGGGATGACCGGGCAGTGGAATGGCTGAAGAAGAAAGTAACAGTCCCTTCAGCCCGTCGAAATCCAACCAGTGCTTATGGGGAAAAGATTGAAAATGTATATCGCATCCCTTGAAAAAATCATTTATCCGGATTTCGTCAGGCAGTGCTGGTAGCGGTTCCAACCGGAACTGTTGCTTTAGCCGGTCATAATTTTCAAGAAACGGTGTATGCTTTTTGCGCACTGTAGAAACGATAGCCACGGCACCCCCCGGTTTGAGAATTCGTTGAAATTCCCGCCTGGTTAGTTCCGCATCCATCCAATGAAAAGCCTGTGCGACGGTGACCAGGTCAATCGTTTCACTTTCAATCTCTGTCTTTTCAGCTCTTGTTGCAAGAAGGGTAAATAATTTATAGCTGCCAAGCCTTTTTTCTGCCCCTTCACGCATAGCCGCATTGGGCTCAACGCCAATAACGGTATAACCGTTTTTTAGAAACAGTTCGGCAAAGTGGCCGGTTCCCGAACCGATATCAGCGATGCGGTGCGCTTGCGCAAGGCCCATCGTCCGGTTCAGGAAGCGAAGCACTTCAGCGGGATATGCCGGCCTGTATTGCAAATAATTTTCGGCTCGATTGGAAAAGCGACCTGTCGGCTGTAAATTTTCCTGAACACTGATCATAATACATGTTTTAAGAAATCAGAAATATGGGTAGCGCACGTTTGATTTTTTTAAGGACGTTACAGTTTCATCTCCAGCGATTCTCCCAGTGATGATAGCGATTCTTTACTTTCTGCGAGTACATGCAATACGTCTCCACCAAGGATTTTTGTAGAGCCATTGGGCGCAATAAAAACATTGTTCCGCTTAATGGCGAGAATATTGACAGTAGCGGGTACAGACAGTTCTACGATCCTTTTACCTGCTGCTTTGGAATTTTCCGTGATAACAATTTCAGTCATTTCGGTTTTGATGGCATCAGCGGATTCAAAGTCCAAACCTAATCTTCGTTTACTTTTTGCCGGTATATCCACATGTAACAGTCTCGCAACATAAGCCAGTGTTGTTCCCTGAAGCAGTACGGAAGTAATTGAAATAAAAAATACAAGGTTGAAAATCAATTCCGCTTTGGGTATGCCTGCAATCAAAGGATAAGTTGCGAATACAATCGGCACGCCGCCCCGCAGACCGACCCATGAAACAAAGAGTTTACTCCGGGTATTGGATTTAAAAAATGAAAGACTGGAAAAGACTCCAATGGGCCTTGCTACAAATATGAGAAAGGCAGAGATCAGAAATCCCATTCCAACAAGCGGTAGTATATGGGAAGGGTAAACCAGTAAACCCAGAGTCAGGAACAAAACAATTTGCATGATCCATGCCTGCCCGTCATAAAATTTTATCAGGCTTCTCCGATGTACCATATTGCTGTTACCAATAATGATAGCGCATAGATAAATGGCAAGAAATCCATTTCCCCCGATAGCATGCGTTGCAGCATAGGTGAACATGGCAAGGCCTAGTGTCAGCACCGGATAAAGGCCTTCTGATTCCAGTTTTATTTTATTGATAAGCCATACACTTGCTTTGCCCATCAGAAAGCCAAGCGCACCACCGATAATAAATTCTTTTAAAAAAGCAGGGATCAGCACGCCTATTTCAGCATTTCCACTTGCTATAATGCCCGTTAAAGTAATGGTTAGAAAATAGGCCATCGGATCATTACTGCCACTTTCCAGTTCGAGTACCGGGCGCAGGTAGCCCTTAAGCCCGATACCCTGGTTGCGTAAAATGGAGAATACAGCCGCCGCATCTGTAGCCGAAACAATAGAACCAAGTAATCACCCTTCCAGCAGAGTAAAGCCCAATACATAATATACAAATACCCCAACTGAAATGGCCGTCATAAAAACGCCTAGTGTGGATAGTGCAATACCGCGCCAGAGTACAGGCTTTATACTTTTCCAATGAGTATCAAGTCCACCGGAAAAGAGAATAAAGTTCAGGGCGGTGATACCAACAAACTGGGCAATACCTGCATTATCAAAATGAATACCACCAATTCCTTCCGATCCGGCGAGCACCCCAACAATTAAAAAGAAAATTAGTGTGGGCACACCCAGCAGACTGGTTGTTTTTCCTGCGATGACACTTATCAGTAAAAGAACTGACCCAATAAGTAAGATATTTCCAGCTTCTATAGACATGGTGATATAGTTTTATCTGCACTGATGAGTGATTTTTTAAATGATACTAAAACGTATCTGTATTTTCAGATGTCTTTATTCTTTTGATGACCTCCCTTTTTTGATCCCGATGGTGAATAAACAAGCGGGCTAATCTGATCAACGCTATACGTACAGGAATAGCGGAACTTGTAATTATGATTAACATAATTACTTACTAGTTTAAATAAAAATAAATAGGATGAAAAGCCGGTACGGTAGTAGATTACCAGAAATGATGTGAGGGGTGGATATGACTAAGATAATTTTTGGAGTGCCGGTTGTTATTTGTTTTTTGAAAAGCACTAACATAACCCATGTAACGGGCTAATACAGTTGAATGCCATCCAATTCCTTCTGTTATTTTTTTAACTGCACGATACAAAGGCGTAGCAACATTAGTCTGACCCGAAAGTTGCAGTTCAGTTTGTTGACCGTCATGTTTTGAAAGATGGTAAACGCCGGCTATATTCTCAATAATAGTATCGCATTTCCGACCATATGCGAGAATAAAACCTGTTATAAATAAAAATAAAAGCAAATACTTTTTCACCGGCCGAAGATACTTAAAACCTCCCTAAGTCAGGCCACACAAAAGCCTAATATTTCATGAACTATAGAAAAAAGTAGTTAATGGACGATGAACGTGAGAGTAGCAGAGAAACAGGGTGGAAAATTGATAAGATGTTATTCTGCCGGTGTATCTGAAAATGAAAAACAGGGGTAGGGCTTTGCGACGAGTCCGCCTGCAATATTCTGATCATTTGAAAAAGAAGTTTGGCCAGACTAACATAATTGTAGTTTCTGGTTAAGCTATTAAGCGCATAGACGTAAAACATGACATTTGAAGAATTAAAAGTTAAAGCCGAAGTAATAAGTACTTCGGCTTTTCAGTGCCCGAGATCGGACCTGCCTGCCGGCAGGCAGGATCGAACCGATACATCCTTGCGAACGGCAGACCTGCCTGCCGGCAGGCAGGTTTTGAGTCTGCTGCGTCTGCCAACCCGCCCGCGAACAAGCGGGATGTATAATAATTATTGCAAAGATTTCAGAGTTTGCTTCAGAAATTCTTTTCCAACTCCTGACTTTAGAAATTTTTCTCTTTTTC
>JAATGJ010000036.1 GCA_015654695.1 Chitinophagales bacterium
CAGTTATAAAGCATGGCGAAAAACACACAATGCCTCCTTTGCTTTTGCAACATAAAAAAGGGGTTGCTACCCCCAATATTGAAACAAAGAATTTTTAGCCTGTAACCTTGAGCCATAAAGTGTTACAGCATTTTTAAATCCGATTTTAGTCGGACAACAATATTTTAGAATGTATTAAAATCAACGAACTTTTCGAAGTTACCATTGATTCAAAAGACAAGAAAATCGTCTTCAAAAAAGCCTAATAATTTTTTCAACTGCTTTTTAAAACTTTCACACAACGAGTGTATTGTCGAATATACAAATGTTTAATTTTTTCAAAATCCTTGAATATTGTTACACTGAATTTCAACCGCTTAAGTTGATTTATGCAAGATTTTGATCCCTAATGCCTGTCGTGACAATACAGCTAGGTTTAATTCAACAGAGCACAAACAAACAGTTAAACCTTCAAAAGCTGGTCACTTCTTATAATCCTCTCTCACCGGGTTGAATACATCAATTATTTTGCAATCTGTAACAGCAAAGGCGCCATGTAGTGTATTTGAAGGAATAACATGAACCATGCCTGCCGTCAACGAATAAGACTCTCCACCGATCACCATTTCTAACTGACCTTCGATAATATAAGTGATCTGTTCGTGCGGATGGTTATGTTCAGCCATCTTCGTTCCTTTTATTATTTCGATATAACCGAATGTCATACTGCTGCCATGTGCATAATAGCCGGTGATGCCGGGCATTAATTGTTTGGCGGGAATGTCTTTTATGGGTTGCATATATTTTAAAGGGTTAATTCAGCAATTTGGCCGATCTGTAGTTTGTATTCATCCATATTGTTCTTCAAAGCAAAAGCAAACAAATCCAACCTAATATTCCCATCTTTATCAAGTGCTCTCGGTATATCAAACCAGTTTTCAATTTCAACTTGTTCCAGCTTAGACTTCTCAGATAATTTCCAATCTAAGTTTGAGTCTAATAGCCGGGCAAATACAACAACTTTATTTCTTGCTCGCAACTTGAAAATACTTTCTATTTCGAATTTAACATCCATGTTTACTTTTCAAACAAACAAAAACTTCCACCCACCCATTCCTTGTCCTTATTATATCTCACGCCGATCATCTTTCCTTTGCTGAGGCGGGCAAGATTATTAGCAGGAACCGGTCTTGCTTCCCCATCTTTCCAGAAATAAAATATTCTTATCTCGCATTTAGCCGGAACATCCGGTGTTGCAATAGCATCAGCATATTTTACTTTGCGTTGCAGTATCCAGTTCTCCGGGTCTTTTACTTCATCAATGTCTTTTTGTGTTACATCAATTACCACACCCTGCCCTGCAAATGAGAACAACGGTTTTAATACATAGTTCTCCAGGTCGGCTGGGATCTGTGTTATTTCATTCAGGAAAAAGGTAGCCGGTACATAAGGATGTTTGATAAATGGCATGGTGTATTTGCTGATGCGATAGAACCAGTTGGGATGCGGTACCCATTCCACATCGAGTTCTTCAAAAAGAAGTTGCCTTTTCTCCTGTACAGCAGCAGGTTGCTGCTGCAGGTCGTCAAATATGACACGGTTATATATCCGTTTGATCAGCGTCTTCTTTCCATCATTCATGTAATATAATATCTTCCCCTCTTTTATGAGTTTGGTCAGGCAAACCGTTTTGATACCGAGATAATCTTCCGTAGCATGGAAGTCAACTCTTGTCTTTTGTTTTTCAGGAAATATTTCCAGCAGTATTACATGTTCTGGCGCTTCATCTTTTATAATAATATCTTTCATCAGTTGTATATATGTTTCCCGGTTGTGGCCACCGAGATAAGCTTCAAAGTTGCGGGGAACAGGAAAATGTTTTCGGAAAACATCATCCAGTAAAACTTCATACGCAAATAAGGAAGGGAAACCCTGCATTTCTATGAGTTGGGGTTCAAATTCACCGTCTGCATTTTCGCATACGCCAAAATCGAAAGCGATAAAATGGGAATGATCATTTTCGTTCGGTACGTGTATGTTTTTTGGAATAGCGTTCTTAGTTAATTCTTTGAACTTCGGATCTACGATAATATCAACGATGCTTTCGCAGGCGTCCAGTGTTTTTTGGGTAAATTCTTTTGAAATAAATACCGGTGTCTCCGCTACCCTGAACTCTATTGTTCCGGGATGAACATTATTAAGATCTGTCAGAAAGTTGCCATACTGTTCTACCGTAAAATTTTTATTGTACGCTGAGCGCAACGATGTTATCATGAAACGGGGTTTTAAAAGGGATTAAGTTACTGAATGGTGCAAACGTAGCCAAATAGGAATACATAAGGGAGGAAATCACCACAGAGAGCAGTAGAGAGACTAAGAACCACGAAGATTATCTGTATAAAAGATTATGCGTACTCCGGCATGCCTACAGCGGAATTCAAAAAATTGAAGAGTACATGCGAATAGGTCCACATGATCTTGTCAGGATCGTTCAGGTGTTCCAGCATATTGATCAGCTTTTCTTCACCGTGGCTTTCAATCACTGTTTTTCTTTTTTCTTCTACCTGCAGGTGAAGGCTCATCCCTACCGGATCAGCTTCCGGGTGAAACTGCGTGCCGATCATGTATTCATTGAAACGGATTGCCATCACAGCCCGTTCATACGGTACATGCGGACGTTCTTTTTCAATACAAAGAATAGTGGCGCCCATTTTTTTCAGCACGGAATGATTAGGTTGCGTCAGTTGGTAATCCCTGCTGTCAACCGCATAAAAAGGATCACGCAATCCGTCAAAAATAGCTTCTTGTTTACCCGCTTCCAGCATGTGAACAGGAAATACACCAAAAGCCGTTGACTTTCTTTTGCTGAGGATACCTGCATTAAAATAACGGCAGGCGAGCTGGAAAGAATGACAGATAAAGAAGATCGGTTTTTTCTGTGCGTTGGAGGGGTTATTATTCCAGCGTTCCATTTCATTCAGCCATTTGTTCCAACTGATATCCCAGTCATCAAAACGGGTGGAAAGCGGATCGCCGGGGCCGCCGCTTGAAATATAAATATCGAAAGAGGTATCCGGCAGTTCATTTTTTACGCGTACATCAAATTCGCCGATGATAACATCCAGGCCACTATTTTCTTTCCACTCCTGTACGATCTGGTGGATACAGCGCATAGACTGGTTGGGTTTGCCTTCATTCAGGTCGAGGATCGCTATGCGAACGGTACTTTTTTCGCTTGTAATCATTTTGCAAACATAATAATTTTTTAATGCAGGTCATAGTCGTGAGCCTTACAAATTTCGAACAAATGTGGATTATCTTCCGGAGTATAATAGGATTATCGAATTTTTTCTTCGTCCCGGTAAACTTTTATATAGGTTCCCTGGTCACCCATTTTATCAAATTCAATTAAAGTATCGCCTTTTATTTTATAATCGAAACGGAATTTCCGGGTTGCGATCCAGATACTATTCTTATCCCAGTAACCCAATTTCGCATCTGATCTGTAAAACCAATACCTGTCAGTAGTAATAGTGTCATTTTTGTTTTTCCTGTCACTACACCGATAATAAAGAACATTTAAGGAGTCCTTTATTTCTATAAGAGTAAAACCTCCAGGGTTATAATTTATCCATGTTCCTTTTAATCCATTATAATCATTGGTATCATGATCAGGTTTGATAAGCCCGGGACTTTCCTCAGGATTTTCTTTTTTGCCATTACATCCCGGTGAGATCATAATTGATAAAAAAAAGATAATGATAAACGGTTTCATTGGTTTTTACTTCTTTTCATACACTTTCTCACCGCCAACAAAAGTCTTCAGCACATTTATTTGCAATAATTCTTTTTCACTCGCTTTCATTATGTCTTTATCCAGTATAATAAAATCAGCGAACTTGCCTTTCTCCAAACTCCCTTTTTCTTTTTCTTCAAAGTTGGCTTTGGCTGCCCATATCGTCATGCCTTTTAATGCTTCTTCTCTTGTCAGTGCATTTTCCGTTTGGTAACCGCCATCGGGCCATCCTTTCGCATCTTTTCGCACAACAGCTGCATAAAATGTTTTGAAGGGTGATATATCTTCTACCGGGAAATCAGTGCCAAGTGGTATCCATCCGTTCTGCTGTAATAATTGTTTGAATGCATAAGCCCCTTTTACTCTTTCACTGCCTAACCTGTCGCCGGCCCAGTACATATCAGACGTAGCATGGGTAGGTTGAACAGACGGAACAATAGAGTTAGCGCCGAATAAATTAAAATCATGCTGATTAATTACCTGGGCATGTTCTATACGCCAGCGAAGATCATTGTTGCCTTTTAAATATTTCGCATAGATGTTCAACATCGTCCTGTTGCCACTGTCACCGATGGCATGGGTACACATTTGAAAACCTTTTTGTGCTATCCAGTTGGCAACCGAATCAAAATGTTCTGGTTTGCTTAATAAAAATCCTGAATGGCCCGGCTTATCACTATAAGGTTGCAGCAAGCAAGCGCCCCTTGATCCTAATGCGCCATCACCATATACTTTAAAGCTTCTTACATGCAGGCGGTCTGTTTTGATAGCCCCTGTTTTTTCCAGGTAGTCAAAATTTGCTTTCTCATCACTCAGCATTACATACAAACGCATTTTCAATTCGCCGCTTGCCTGCATGGCTTTTATTACTTCCACCGCTTCAGCGCCTAAACCGCAATCATCTATTGTCGTAAGACCAACAGCAAAGCAATTCTTCTCAGCATCTTTCAGTGCTTTGTTAAACTGTTCTTTGGTTTGCCCGGGAATTTTTGATGAAACGAGATCAACTGCGTTGTCAATTAAAATGCCGGTAAGTTTTCCATTCTTTACTTCTACTTCACCGCCTGTTAATTTGTCCCCTGCTTTTACGCCTGCTATGTCCAATGCTTTCTGGTTGGCGATAGCGGCATGACCATCAATTCTTGTCAATATCACAGGGTGGTCCGGGAATACCGAGTCGAGGGTTTCTTTACCGGGGAATTCTTTTTTGTCCCAGTCATTCTGGTCCCAGCCACGTCCGGCTATCCATTCTCCTTGTTTAATAGCATTGTCTGCTGCAAATTTTATGGTGCGATCCACCGCTGCCGCCCAGCTTTCAGTACCTACCAAATTTACTCTTTGCAAACTGTTACCATATCCCACGAAATGTGCATGGGCGTCAATAAAACCGGGATAGATAAATTTACCTTCCGCATCTATTTTTTCTCTGGCATCATATTTTTCCTGCAGCTCTGTTGTTTGGCCGGTAGCGATTATCTTTCCGTCTCTCACTGCCATGGCTCCGGCCATAGCGAAAGAAGAGTCAACTGTATAGATGGTAGCATTATACACCAGCAGGTCAACTTTTTCTTTTTGAGAACAGGAAATAACTGTAAAGAGTGATAGTATAAGAGATAGTTTTTTCATACCCTATTTTTAAAGTCCGAAGGGCTGAAATTAGTATAGAAATTGATCAGTTGTACGAATGAACGCCGAAGATTGATATTTAAATATCATGGAGTGTTTCATTAGCAAATAGTGTCAGCCGGTCAATTTACGCCAATAAATGATTACCTTTTTGCATTAAAATGATAGCTATGAAAATTTTGTTCCTTATCATTTCAATTGTAATGCTCTTCTCCTGCCGCCACGCAGGAAAAGAATCAGCGGGTGGAAATATGCCGGTATCTCAGTATTTTAATTATGGAGACAGTGGTGTACAATCCGCCGGTATAAAAATGATACCTGTCACCACTCCCGTGGGAACATTCAATGTATGGACGAAGCGCTTTGGAAACAATCCCCGCATTAAAATATTGCTGCTTCATGGCGGACCCGCGATGACACATGAATACATGGAATGTTTTGAAAGTTTTTTTCCAAAAGAAGGGTTTGAGTTTTATGAGTATGATCAACTGGGTTCATATTACAGCGACCAGCCAAAGGACAGCAGCTTATGGACAATCGAAAGATTTGTGGAAGAAGTGGAACAGGTTCGCAAAGCGATTGGCGCTGATTCCACTAACTTTTATGTCCTGGGTAATTCATGGGGAGGAATACTCGGTATGGAGTATGCATTAAAATACCAGGATAACATGAAGGCATTGATAGTAGCAAATATGGTAGCCAGCGCGCCCGAGTATGGTAAATATGCCAATGAAGTATTGGCTAAACAAATGAAACCGGAAGTACTGGCGGAAATAAAAGCAATCGAAACGAAAGGTGATTTCAGTAATCCCCGGTACATGGAATTATTGCTGCCCAATTTTTATAAAGAACACCTGTGCAGGTTAGAAGAATGGCCTGATGGTTTTAACCGTACGATGAAACATGTGAATGGTGAAATTTATACAATGATGCAGGGGCCTTCTGAATTTGGTGTGGCAGGAAGATTGGTTAAATGGGATATAAAGGATCGTTTGAAAGAAATAAGAATACCCACGCTGATGATTGGCGCAAAGCACGATACCATGGATCCAAAAGCCATGGAAGAGCAAAGTAAGCTTATTCAAAGAGGCCGGTATTTGTATTGCCCGAACGGCAGTCACCTGGCTATGTGGGACGACCAGGAGGTTTTTATGACTGGGGTTATACGATTTATTAAAGACGTTGACACCGATCTAATTAAATAAAAAACAGTGGCTTATGAAACTTATGTACAGACTTTCAACAATTTATTTTATCTCTTGTAAATGCTAGATATTTTGATTTACTTTACAACCTGTCAACAACAGTTTTAGTTGATTTATGTCAAGATATGTCTCTTTATCACAAAGCATGACATACTGATATCCTTCTTTAAGCCGCAATATTTAACTTACATATCCCTTCCTGGAGCCACGGAGCATAATGTCTTTTTTTAAAAGTCGCATACGTGATGTATTTTTTTTAAGCCTCAAAGTGTAATATCCTTTCCAAAAAATCGCCCGAAGAAAACAATTCCCTGAATAAGCCGATAAACCTTCAAAATTTGTCGTAATGGCACGTACATTCAGGTACTCTATTTTTAGAAAACAACTGCTTTTAGTATTAGCGGCATTAACGTCTTTTATTTTTTCAGTTGCACAAAACGCTATTGTTACAGAAAATGCATTGCCAGGCAATCCTGCTTCCGAATGGGATATTGCTGGTGCGGGTGATCTTACCATCCAGGGATTTGCTACAGATATAAGTGTTAATAAGGGGCAAACAGTCCATTTCAAAATAAAAACAAATGCTTCGGCCTACACGGTTAATATTTACCGTCTCGGTTATTATAATGGCGATGGCGCAAGATATAAAGGTGCAGGAGTAATTACCGCCACATTGCCCCAGACACAACCTGCCCCGCTTACCAATGCTACTACAGGCCTGGTTGATTGCGGTAACTGGAATGAATCTGCACATTGGGATGTGCCATCCAATGCTGTATCTGGTATCTATATAGCGACATTGATACGTACTGATAATGGAGGCGCCAGTCATATTGTTTTTATTGTCCGTGATGATGCCAGTCATTCGGATCTTTTCTTCCAGACATCGGATGCTACCTGGCAGGCATATAATGTGTATGGCGGTAATAGTTTGTATGTTGGTACTACATCTCTGCCCAATGGCCATGCTTCCAAAGTAAGCTATAACCGTCCATTCATTACCCGTAATGGCGGAGGCGGCGGCGGTGGTGGTGAAGACTGGGTATTCAATGCAGAATACCCGATGCTTCGTTTTCTTGAAAAAAATGGTTATGATGTAACTTATACTACCAATATAGATGCCGCCCGTTACGGCAGCCTGATCTTAAATCACAAAGCATTTTTATCAGTCGGTCATGATGAATACTGGTCGGCGGAACAAAAAGCCAATGTAACAGCGGCCCGTGATGCAGGTGTTCATCTTGCCTTCTTCAGCGGAAATGAAGTGTATTGGAAAACAAGATGGGAAAACAGTACCGATGCTTCCAATACATCCTATCGTACTCTGGTTTGTTATAAAGAAGGGACGCTGGGTGAAAATGTTTGTGGTGGAAAATGTGATCCATCCGCTCAGTGGACAGGTTTGTGGAGAGATGGATGTGATTTTCCGGCAGCCGGCGGTTGCAGCCCGGAGAATGCTTTAACCGGCCAGATAAGCTGGCAAGGTTCTACAGGAGCCATTAAAGTACCGGCTGCTTATAAAGATTTTAGATTTTGGCGCAATACCAGTATCGCGACAATGACAGGAACTGTGGAAACCTTACCTGTTGGTACATTAGGCTATGAGTGGGACCACGAGCAATACCCGGATAGCTATCCACATGGGCGTATTATTTTGTCAAGTACTACCCTCGGGGGAAAAACACATAAATTATCACTGTATCGTCATTCAAGTGGTGCATTGGTATTCGGCGCGGGTACAGTACAATGGGCATGGGGGTTGGATGAAACACATGACCGTGGCAACGAAGCGGCAAGCGCGGATATGCAACAGGCAACCATCAATTTATTTGCAGATATGGGTGTTCAGCCCAGTTCGCTTCAGCCGGGACGTATTGCATCTCCACAGTCAACCGATAGCCAGGCGCCTGTTACAACAATAACTTCACCAGCCTATAATTCTTCAGTTCCTGCTTATTCGCCGGTCAATATTACAGGGATTGCTACAGATGCATTTGCTGTAGCGGGAGTAGAGGTATCAGTTGATGGAGGTGTTACATGGCAACTGGCAACTGGTACTACCAGTTGGGTATTTTCCTGGGTACCACCGGCTCCGGGCACATATACAATTAAAACCCGTGGCTTTGATGACTCAGGAAATATGGAAGTGCCAGGCATAGCCGGTTCATCTAATAATATTACGGTTACTGTCACTACCGGTAGCCTGCCATGTCCGTGTCTCACAATATTTCAACCAACAGATGCACCGGTAAACTTTCCTGTTAATAGCGGGCCAATTGAAGCCGGGGTTAAATTCCGTACTACACAAAACGGCGGATATATTACCGGTATTCGTTACTATAAAAATGCTGCCAGCACGGGTACACGCAAAGGGCACTTATGGAATAATTATACAGGTGAATTGCTGGCGGAAGCTACGTTTACTAATGAAACTTCTTCCGGTTGGCAGCAGGTACTATTTGACAATCCCGTTGCTATTTCTACAAATACTACTTATGTAGCTTCTTACTACAGCAGTTCTGGTCACTATACCAGCACCTATCCATACTTTACACAGGCAAAGGTGAATGGTCCATTGCGTGCATTGGCTAATGGCGAAGATGGCGTCAATGGCGTGTATATAAGCTCCCCGACACCTGCTTTGCCGGTTAATAGTTTTCAGTCAGCTAATTATTTTGTTGATGTTCTTTATGTGCTTCCTGATTTTACCCCGCCAGTTGTATCGTCTGTCTCACCGGTAAACGATGCTACCAATGTAAATATTAATACGGCAGTTACCGCAACCTTTAATGAAGCAATTAACGCAGCTACAATAACCAGCTCAACTTTTGAACTGCGTAATTCATCGAATGCACTGGTACCTGCTACTGTCAGCTATAATGCAGGTACAAAAACTGCAACGTTAACGCCATCCTCTGCACTTGCCAACATGTCTCAATATACTGTTACACTCAAAGGAGGCAGCTCAGGTGTTAAAGATCTTGCCGGTTATGCATTGGTTGCTGATTATAGCTGGACGTTTTCGACTCCTTTCCCGGCGCCGGTGGCACCCACGGAAGGTAAGGGTGGTCCCATATTAGTCATCAGTTCTACTTCCAACCCATTCA
>JAATGJ010000057.1 GCA_015654695.1 Chitinophagales bacterium
AGTATCACAAGCAACTTATTACTGCATACCTTCTGTAGCTCCCTGTGTATCCTGCTTCATATTTTTTCTTTTAAATAAGGACATATCTATTTTACCAAACCTGTAAGCAAAATTGATACGGAACATTTGTGGATCCCTCAGGCGGCTGTAGGTCTGCGTAAAGTAGTCGCTGTAGGAATATTGTTCAGAAATCCTTGTTTTGAAAATATCGCTTATGCTAAATGTAACAGAGGCGGCATCATTTTTCAGGAAAGTTTTCTTAACGGCCAGGTCAACTCCATAACTTGATTTGATGTATCCCTGGGATGAGCTCTGCGCTTGTGAAGGACCACCAGGCCCCATACCTCCACCGCCTGAATTTACCGGTAAATTGGTTTTTGACTGGTACGTAGCAGATAGCTGCGTAGTGAATTTTGCGGGCAGCTTAAAATTACTGTTGAATTTTCCAAACCAGCTCCACATTGCATCCTGTGATGTCCCTGTAATATTATCTGTATTGATCTTTGAATTATACAGGTTCAGGTTCGTGCTGATATCCCACCATTTGGTAAGGTAGTTGATCGAAGTAAGTTCCGCACCATACGCTTTGCTGGAGTTGGCATTAATAAATGTGCTGACCAGTATCTCTTCACCGGTAATGGGATGAATGTCTTTATCCTGGTAACGGGTAATAAGATCAGTTGTTTTTTTATAATAAACTGATGCAAGAAAAGTATTATTCTTTTCAAATGTTTTTGAGTACGACATTTCGAATGATTGGGTAAACTCTGGTTTCAGGTCAGGGTTTCCTTTTGTAATGTTAAGGTTATCCGTATAATCAACAAAAGGGATCAACTGGAAAAAGTTGGGACGGTTTATCCTGCGGGTTACACTGAATTGCAGTTCCTGTTTGTTCTTCAGCTTCTGGCTCAGGAATAAAGAAGGAAAAAGACTTACCGGGTAGCTGTTACTGAATTTATTATTGCTGCCCAGTAAGGTGCCGGTGTATTCTGAACGTTCGGCCCTTACGCCTAATTTATAGCCGAAATCTTTTTTACTGCCGCTTACGGAAACATAGGCCGCATATACATTGTCATTGTTTTTATAGTTGCTGGTAGCAGAAGAAATAAGTTCAAACTGGTTAGTGGTTGAGTTGAAAACATAGTTGTCATTGATATTGGAAAGCTTGCGCAATTGAGCCCGCAACCCGGTCTCTAATTTTATGCCTTTAAAGGGCTTTACATAATCCGTTTGAATGGTTAAAAATTTATTAGAACCGCTGTTCAGCAATTGTTGCTGGTAATCTCCTGTTTTATTACTACCAGAACTGGTATAAAAATCTGTTACATACAAACTATTCCCTTCGTTCTTCCCGGAAAAGTAATTCAGGTCGGCTGTCAGTTCTTCGCCTTCTTTGGGGAAAAGTTGTTTGATCCCAAATTGTACCCCATTCGCATTGAATTCCCTTTTTCCTGTTGATACACGTTCACTGTAGCTGCTGATCTTTCCGCTGCTGAATAAGCTGTCGGTATGGATGTTAATGATCTCTGTGGGTTTAAATTCGCCGTGTACTTTGATACCTGCAAGAGATATCGTGGTGCGGTTGGTCATAAAATAATCAACGCCCAGGCGTCCAAACATAAACCCGCCGGAAGTCCTGTTCTTATTGGTTTGATAAATAGATGTATTCGGTTCCTCAAACAAATTAAGCCTGTCTGTCGTACCGCTTGTCCTGGATTTATTCTGATTGATCATCGCGCTGGCAGAAAAATTGAATTTGTTCTGGCGTACATTGAAATCACCTCCACCATTAACGGCGCCACGCTTATCAATACCTGCACGCAGGTTACCATTATATCCACTCTTTTTATTTTTCTTTAAAACAATGTTTAATATGCCGGCATTACCACCTGAAGCGTCATATTTAGCAGAAGGGTTGGTGATCACTTCCACGCTTTCAATAGCGTCGGCAGGTATCTGGTCAAGTGATAACGTAGTAGGGCGGCCTTCAATATAAATCTGGGGTGATGCATTTCTTAGTGTAACATTTCCATCAATATCCACCTGTACAGAAGGGACATTTCTCATTACATCCAGTGCTGTTCCGCCGGCGCTGACTATATTCTTGTCCACATTAAAAACCTTTTTGTCAATATCCAGCCTCATGGTGGGGGTTTTGGAAACAACCGTAACATTTCCCAGTTGTTTTGTATCCACTTCCAGTTTGATATTGCCGAGATCTTTGTCAAACGCATTGATCATTTTGCTCATAGCTGCCATAGCCTGGGCAGGATCAGCACCGGTTTGTTTTGGAGCAGCACCTGCATCCATTTTCATCTGGAAAGAAACAGTTTGTTCATAAGCTTTATAGCCGGTTGCAGAAATTTTTAATTTTAACTGGCCAAATATGGGCAAATCAGTAAAGCTGAATTCACCATTGCTTTTGGTGGTTATTCCGTTCAGCAGCACGTCTTTTCTTTTTTTGGTAGCCGTATCGAAACGGTTTTGAAGCAATATAACAGAGGCGCCGGTAACAGTAGCGCCTGTGGAATCAATTATCTTTCCATAGATATGGCCCATGGCCGGGGGAGCCTGTTTGCTATTCCCTGCCATAGGGAATTGCGCGGTTAAGGAAAGTACCATCATTATTCCAAAAGCTGTTAGTAATGCGATCTTTTTCATAAATGTTTTTTTGTTGTTGGACAGGGCACAAATGTAACAGCAGCAAGGCTCCGGGTGGAAGCAAATGAGATAAGAGCGGGAAATGCTGCGACGAATACGTAGCGGTTAATTCCGGGCGGGGCAAAAGCGGCTGTAAATAAAAAAACGGATGCTGGCCGCACCCGTTTTTCAGAATAAATTGATCAGTTGTTTTATTTGGAGGCTTCAAAAATTTTAGGGTCAATTTCTTTATTTACTTCCACTTTATTTGTTTTGGAAGACATAGCGAAACCGCCCAGGTCTATATTTTTTGTGTAAGGTAAAACAATGCCAAAATCCGTCTTTTTATGATCGGAGTAAGTAACGACAACCTCAACAGTCTGTCCCATCATTTCCCCTTTAGAAATATTTTTAGTAATGTAGTAGGATGTTGCGTCAATAAAATACATGGACTCTGAACCTGCACCCGTTACTTTTAATTTATAATCATTGCCCTCTTTACCAGCCAGTTCCACTTTATAGCCTTTTGCAGCATAATCAAGCAGGGCGCCCCCAATATAGATCTGGTCCTTGCCGGATTGATACATTTCTGCCGGCATAGGTTGTGCGTCAGTGGCGCCAGCCATCGGGTTGATGGACCAGCCAGCTTTGTCAGTATAGCATTGTATGATCTTCGAACCGTTAAAATCTGTTTCACTTTTAAAGCCCTTGCCTTCCAGCAAGTATTCTGTAACAGGGGCCTGGTTACCCATTACATCCATAGAATTTTCTGTATAGAGTGATTTGACCTGGCTGAGCTTTTCTTTACCGCCAATGGCTTCAATATGTTTTGTAATAATTTCATCAGCAGTTTGTGCCTGCACGGTTGCAGCAAAAACTATGGTTAATAAGGCAAACAAGAATGGTTTTATCTTTTTCATTGTTAAACAGGTTTTTAAATGATCAGTTAAAGAGGCTTTGCTTCGGTTAAATTATGTTTTATTTTCAAAAACAGGACCAAATCTATTTAACCGTATGATTATTTCCGCAAAAGATGCGATGAATAGGTAAAAAGTTGCGTCAAAAATGGTGAGTATGTACTCAGGGCATTCATTATTGAGAATTCATAGTCACCCATCGTCCTTATTTCCCGGTCAGTTTCATCAATGCCTCCTGGTAAGTATCGCTTACCGGCAGTTCCGTCGGCCCGATCAATACCGAACTTTTTCTTACAGCGGTAATAAAATCCATGGCGGCGATATACGATTTGTGTATCCGTATGAACCGGTTTCCGGGCAGCACCTCCTCCACAGACTTCATGGTCATCCGTGTGATCACCGGTTTGGAAGAACTCTCCAGGTGTATTTTAATATAGTCTTTCAACCCCTCTACCCACATGATATCGTCCAATACTATTTTCAGCAAACTGTAATCTGCATTTACGAAAATATAATCCGGCGATTTGCCGGCGCCTGTTTCCTTTGGTTTTGTTTTTAGCTGGTGGAGTTCCCAGGCTTTATTACATGCTTTGACAAATCTTTCCAATGAAACTGGCTTGACGAGATAATCTACCACATCATGATTAAATCCTTCCAGGGCAAACTTTTCGTAAGCGGTAATTAAAATGATCATCGGTCTTTCGCCCAGGCTTTGAATAAACTGCAACCCGGTAAGGCCCGGCATTTGTATATCCAAAAACATAAGATCAACAGGTTGTTGCTGCAGCGCTTTTATCGCTTCCATGGCATTGCCGCAGGTTGCCACCAGTTGCAGGTAGGGCACTTTGCTGATATTATCTTCCAGCAGTTCAAGCGCCAGCGGCTCATCATCTATGGCAATACAGCGGAGCATTCATTTTAATTTAATTGAAGTGAAACAGTAAACCAGTTATCCTTTTGGGTAATAAGCAGGTTGTGTTTATTGCCATACAATAAATTTAATCTTCTTTTTACGTTTGCCAGCCCGATCCCGGAAGTTTTGTCTTTGGTTTCTGTGGACAAAGGATCGTATTTGTTCTGAACGGTGAAATTAAGTTTATTGTTTTCAACGCTGAGCTGCACTTTTATGATCGCCCCTTCTATCAGCCCGGTCCCGTGTTTAAAAGCATTTTCCACAAAAGGTATGAGCAGCATAGGTTCAATTTCATAATTAGCATCCGGCTTTTGCAGATCAGCCAGTACGTGTACATTTTTCCCAAACCGTTGCTGCTGCAGGTCTATATAACTCTGCAGGTATTCAATTTCTTTTTCCAGCGCCACTTTCTCTTCATCGTCCTCATACAGCATGTACCGCATGATGGAAGAAAACTTTAACAGGGAAGGTTCCAGCAAATCAGATTTTTTTCTTGCCAGCGCTACCATATTATTGAGCACATTAAACATAAAATGCGGGCTGGCCTGTGAACGTAAAAGTGACAATTCGGTTTTCAGGTTTTCATTTTCTTTTTCCCGGCTAATCCTGTCGGCGCGGGTCCTGTCTTTTATCATTCGATATGCCGTGCTGCCGGCCAGTATAAAAAGAAAAAAGAAGAAATTAAAAAGTATATGCCCGCGCAGGTTAAATCCTTCCTGGCCTAAGAGCCAGAATAAGATGAGCCAGGAAATAAACAAGATAATAATAAAGATAGCTGGTACTATTATCGAATACTGCCTGTATTTTCTGTTGTAGATGAATTGCGGGATAAGTAAGCCGGCATTCAGGTAAAAAAAGCCGATATATACCAGGTCATTGAGAATATATCGTGCGATCACCATGGCAGACTGCTGGTCATGGCTGCCGGGCCTGTTTTCATTCATGGACGGGCGCAATAAAAATGGAAAAGAGAAAAGAAATACCCATGCTGCTGTATGCAGAAGAATTATCACCCATTTTTTTGAATACCATGCAGAACTCATGCAGGCAAGTTAATCACAAAAAACTTTCAACAGGGCCGTACTACAGAATGTTGCGACGAAGACGGTTTATTTGTATGCGAAATGGCATGACTATGCTTTTATATCCCGGCCATTATTGAAATACATGCCGTAAGAATTGCATGTTATTTATCAAAACCGATTAGCTCTTCTTTAAATGCCGCCGGAGAAGTCCCTTCAAATTTGAGACCGGTCAGCGGTTGTTTTGATAGTTGTACACTTTCCATAGCGGTCACCGTTTTGCCATGTTGAATTCCTACGGATATTACCTTAGCGGTTAATCCTTCGGGTACATTGGGGAAAATGATTTTATTACCATTAGTATATCCTGGCATCATAGACCTGAGCTTGTCAAAAACAAGCAGCGTATAATAATTAGCCGCCGTGTCATCCAGGTCAACATAGTAATCAATTTTCGGACGGCTATCCAGGTAAAACCTGTCGCAATTGATCCAGCCCAGCGTACGTATATCAACACTGAAGCGTTCTTTAAGTTTATTAAGATTAATATTCTGAAAAGTTCTTTTTACAGCATAACCATTTGTATAGCCTATACCTCTTTGTGTGTAAGTGATAGTTTCTGTTACCTGCAGGTCATACCTTTTTGCTACTTCATCACTTACCCAGGCAGAATCGCCTACATCCCCGGCTGACTGGATACGGCGGCGCAGGGCAAAAGACGAGGTTATCCTTCTGAAAAAAGTATCCTTTTTACGGCTTTTGATCTTTACTTTATAATAGCCATATTTTTCTTTTAATTCATCCGCAAGTTCTTCACGGCTGATCTTCGGTTGGTCTGAAATAATAAATGTGCCGACACTGCCTTTTTTAGTTTGCCTGGACCTGAGAGGTTCATTTTTCAGGTCAAGCACCTTTACACTTGTTACCAGGTAGTTACTGGAAAAATATTGTGGCTGCGCTATCCAGTTCACCGTCTCAAGCGTTCCGTCAGCCGCTGTATCCCCGCCATTAAAGAAACCCCTGGGTTCTCCGCCATCTTCGAAGACCGGGGCTTGCTTTTTGCGCTCCTTCTCACCAGTAAATAACTGCATCTGGTCCATGGAATTTGTTGTATCCGGAACAAACCAGCGGATACTTTTGCCCGGTTGTATATCCACTTCTTTCCCGTTGATAGTCGCTATAAGGTGTATCATACCGCCAGTGATCAGTTGTTTACCATCGGAACAAGTGGTTAGCTTATTGGTGATAATATCTTCATACGAATAAAATTCTTTCAGTGTGATCACTACTTCATTGTTACTGTCAAATGTATTGGCCGGAATAAGCAGGGCTGTTCCGTCTTCACCGCTGATCAGTGTATCTCTTTTATTGTTGATCACAAATTCCTGCGGCTGTTTTTCCAGTTGTTTAAAAAAACCGGCAAGACTTGCTTTGTTATCTTCTCCAGGCGTATTTGTTTTATCAATAAGCAGGATAGCCAGTTTGACCGTATCCCGTACATTATCAATCTTACCTTTTAACTTCTGTAGGGAAGTATGCACGCGGAGATTTTGGGCTTTAATGGTTGTCATATCCTTCCTGTTTATGAGTTCAAGAGAAGGAGTAGTGTCGGCTAAAGGTTTAGTATCTATTAAGGGTTTTTGCACCAGTTTGCTATCAGTGTTACCGGCTGGTTTGTTTTGATTGATCAGTTTATATGTTACCAGGAAAAGACCGCTGATCAAAATAGCAGCGATGATCCACCTCATATATTTTTTATACGACACTTTATCTACTGGAATAGAATCAGAACCAGGCTGTAGCATTGTTTTCATCTGCTGCCAGTGTTCGTCCATTTTCGACAGGTCGGGTAATGACTGGTTCTCCAGGTTCTGCAAACGGTTATCAATATCTTTATTATCGTGCTGCATTTGTTTTAATTCCGGGGTTAATAAATGTTTCCAGTTTTGTTTTCAATAGCTTTCGGCCTTCGTTGATATGCCATTTGGATGTTCCTTCTGATATGCCTAAGCTTTCGCCTACCTGTTTATGGGTAAATCCTTCATAGATGTACAGGTTAAAAACAGTAGCCGTTGCTTTGGGCAATTCACGGATCATTTTTTGTATTTCTTTCGCTGATACCCGGCTGAAAATTTCCGCCGGAATATTGACCTCGTGTTCATGTATGTCACCTGTGATGTGTTCTTTAAATTTATTCCGTTGTTTCACGAAATCAAGCGAACAGTTAACAATGATGGTTTTTATCCATCCCATCAGTTTGCCTTCTTCCTGGTATTTATAGAGGTTCTTAAAAACCCGCAGCATGGCATTATTAAAAATGATACCCGCCCCGTCCATATCGCCGGCATAGCGATGGCAGATCCTGATCATGTCAGCATAACAATGCCTGTACAATTGTTCCTGGCAGAGCAGGTCGTTTTCCCGGCATCCTTTTACGATGATATCTAATGGATCGGTCAATAGAATTGGCTTGGTTACAACTTGGCTCATCTAATATAAATAACTGCCAGTTACGCAAAAAGGGTTGGGTAAGGGTTAAAATATTTTTATCATAAAAATGGCTATTCAGCCATAAATTAGCTGATGATAAAGACCCCTCCCTATTTACAACCCGGTGATACCATTGGGTTAATATGTCCTGCCGGGTATATGGCGCTGGAAAAAGCAGAAGAATGTGTACGCGTATTAAAAGACGAGTGGGGGTATAATGTAAAAGTGGGGGCAACAATAGGAGGTAGCTCCGTCAACTATTTTTCCGGTACGGATGAAGAACGCCTGAATGATTTTCAGCAAATGCTGGATGATGAAGAAGTGAAAGCGGTTTTGTGTGCAAGGGGCGGCTATGGTATGGGCCGCATCATTGACAAGATAAGTTTTAAGCAATTTAAAAAGAACCCGAAATGGATCATTGGGTACAGCGATATCACCGTGCTTCATTCGCATCTTTACTCCAACTATTATATTTCTTCGCTTCATGCGCCGATGGCCGGGGCGTTTAATGATGCAGGTTATATAAACAGGTTTGTACAATCATTAAAGAATGCGCTGGAAGGAAATAAAATAAAATATAACTGCGAACCACATGCGTTCAATAAAAAAGGGGAAGCGGTTGGCGAATTGGTAGGAGGCAACCTGGCATTATTAGTAAGCATGATCGGAACAGAATCCGATCTGAAAACAAGGGGCAGGATACTTTTTATTGAGGATGTGGGAGAATATTTATACAGTATTGACAGGATGATGTACCAGCTGAAACGAAGTGGAAAATTATCAAAGCTGGCTGGTCTTATCATCGGGGGGATTACTGATATAAAAGATACTGAGCGGCCTTTTGGAAAAACCGCGTATGAAATAATCAAAGATATTATCAAAGAGTATGATTACCCCGTTTGTTTTGGTTTTCCCGTAAGTCATGAGAAAGAGAATTATTCGTTGAAGACAGGAGTGGGGTATAAGCTGAAGGTGGGAAAGACAAAGGTTATTTTGGAAGAATAAAAAAGCCGTCCCGCCCTTAGCTTGTCGAAGGATCCGGGAACGGCTTAACCATTAAACCATAACCAAAAATTTATATCCGCACCGGGTTTTCATTTAAGTGATTGGTTACATAGCCTGCCACGGATTTACTCCTGCATATCAGGCTAAATCAAAGCGATCAAGGTTCATCACTCTATTCCATGTCGCCACAAAGTCCGCTACAAACTTTTCCTGTGCATCCGCACTTCCGTAAACTTCGGCAAGTGCCCTTAACTCAGAGTTTGAACCAAAGACAAGATCTGCACGGGTTCCTGTCCATTTCAGTTTACCTGTTGCACGATCACTTCCTTCAAACAATTGTTCCTGCCTGCCGGCAGGCACGGTATGTTCATCGGTTGCCTTCCATACAGTACTCATGTCAAGCAGGTTGACAAAGAAATCATTGGTAAGTGCTTCCGGGCTTGTAGTAAAAACGCCATGTTTAGAACCATCATAGTTAGTATTCAATACACGCATACCACCAACAAGAACCGTTAATTCAGGAGCTGTTAATGTCAGTAACTGAGCTTTATCAATCAACAATTCTTCTGTTGAAACAGTGTACCGGGTTTTTTGATAATTGCGGAAACCATCAGCAACAGGTTCCAGCACGGCGAATGATTCCACATCTGTTTGTTCTTGTGTTGCATCGGTTCTTCCGGGTGTAAACGGAACCGTCACGTTACTACCTGCATTCTTCGCCGCTTTTTCAACACCCGCACAACCCGCCAATACAATAAGATAAGCTAAAGAAATTTTTTTGCTACCAGTTTGAGCGCTGTTAAATGCTTTTTGTATAGCTTCTAATATATACAGCACTTTTCCAAGTTGGGCAGGATTGTTTACCGCCCAGTATTTTTGAGGAGCCAGGCGAATACGTGCACCATTGGCGCCGCCACGTTTATCTGAACCACGGAACGTAGAGGCCGATGCCCATGCTGTTGATACTAATTGCGGCACTGTCAGGCCTGAATCGAGTATTTTGGCTTTCAATCCAGCAATATCATTGTCATCAATCAGTGTATGATCAACTGTCGGCACCGGATCTTGCCATATCAGTTCTTCTCCAGGAACGTCAGTACCTAAGTAACGGGAACGCGGACCCATATCGCGGTGGGTCAACTTAAACCATGCACGGGCAAAGGCATCTGCAAACTCATCCGGGTTTTCCAGGAAGCGTCTTGAAATTTTTTCGTAAACGGGATCAAGCCTTAGAGAAAGATCAGTAGTTAGCATGGTAGGCAAACGTTTTTTTGAACCATCAAACGCATCAGGAATAATACTTTCTGCGTTCTTAGCTACCCACTGCTGTGCGCCACCCGGACTTTTAGAAAGCTCCCATTCAAAGCCAAACAGGTTTTCAAAAAAATTATTGCTCCATTTCGTAGGGGTTTTGGTCCATGTAACCTCCAACCCGCTTGTAATAGTGTCAGGACCTTTACCGGAACCAAAGCTATTCTTCCATCCAAAGCCCTGCTCTTCAATACCAGCGGCTTCCACTTCCACATCAACATGTTTACCTGCTTCCGCAGCGCCATGTGTTTTGCCGAAAGAATGTCCGCCTGCAATCAGTGCTACTGTTTCTTCATCATTCATTGCCATACGGCCAAATGTATCACGAATATCTTTTGCTGCTTTAACAGGATCAGGGTTTCCGTCGGGGCCTTCAGGGTTTACATAGATCAATCCCATCTGCACGGCTGCAAGCGGGTTTTCAAGATTACGTGAATGAATGTCGCCGTCCGCATTGTCGTCTGAAACAACTACACCACCGTTCTTTTCCACTCCTTCGGAACCATGTGCGTAACGTATATCACCACCCAGCCATTTGGTTTCGGCACCCCAATAAACATCTTCCTGCGGCTCCCAAACATCTTCACGACCTCCGCCAAAACCAAAAGTTTTAAATCCCATTGATTCCAACGCAACATTACCCGTGAGGATCATAAGATCTGCCCAGGATATTTTCCTGCCATATTTTTGTTTGATGGGCCAAAGCAACCTGCGGGCTTTGTCGAGGCTGACGTTATCGGGCCAACTGTTGAGAGGAGCAAATCGTTGTTGTCCTGCGCCTGCACCACCGCGACCATCACCTGTGCGATACGTGCCTGCACTGTGCCAGGCCATACGAATAAACAAAGGTCCGTAATGTCCAAAATCTGCGGGCCACCAATCCTGTGAGTTCGTCATTACCTGGTGAAGGTCTTTTTTCAATGTTTCTAAGTCAAGACTTTTAAATTCTTTGGCATAATTAAAGTCTTTACCCATCGGATCAGATAAGGAAGAGTGCTGGCGCAGGATGTTTAACTTTAATTGATTGGGCCACCAGTCGCGGTTTTTTGTTCCGCCACCGCCAACAGGTTTTTTAAGCGCACCATGGTGAAAAGGGCATTTGCTGTTATCGTTAGAATTATTTTCCATTTTTAATAAATCTTTTGTTGAATAAATGAGGATTACAAAACTGTGGCAAATATGATTATAAACCTAATTGATTAATTTTATGATAACATAGACAAAAACTATAAGTATGACCCTGGTACAATTAGAATATGTGATAGCACTGGACCGTTACCGGCATTTTGCCAGCGCCGCTGCCAATTGTTATGTAACGCAACCCACGCTCAGTATGCAGATTCATAAACTGGAGCAGGAACTGGGCATCAAGATATTTGATCGCAGTAAACAACCCGTTATTCCAACAGAAGCCGGTCTTGAAATTATTGAACAGGCGAAAAGGATAATCGCCGAACAGGATCAGATGCACGAAATGGTGCATACGAGAAAAGGAATACTGAGTGGTGAATTAAAAATAGGCATCATCCCGACCTTAGCGCCTTACCTGCTGCCGTTGTTTGTACAACAATTCACGCAAAAATACCCGAATGTGAAATTGATGGTACATGAAATGATGACAGACCTGGTGATCAACCGGCTGCGCGAAGGCAGTATAGATGCGGGCATCCTCGTAACTCCCTTACAGGAGTATGGTATTAAAGAAGACGTATTGTTTTACGAGGAACTGCTGGTGTATGTGTCTAAAAGTAATGAAGACTTTAAAAAGAATTATGTACTGGCGCAGGATATTGATCCGAATAAATTATGGCTGCTGGAAGAAGGACATTGTTTCCGTTCGCAGATCATGAACCTTTGTGAGTTGAAGAAGGCGAGTAAAGAAGGCCATTTGTTTGAATACGAAGCGGGCAGTATTGAAACGTTGCGGCGTATGGTGGAATTGACAGACGGCATTACCATTTTACCAGAACTGGCTACTATGGACCTGAATGTAAAACAACAACTGCAATTGCGCCAGTTTAAAAGACCGGCGCCGATGAGGGAAGTAAGCCTGGTTGTTCACCGCGATTTTGTAAAAAAGCGGCTGATTGAAATTTTAAAAAAAGAAATTATCGCCGCGGTACCTGACAAAATAAAAAAGAACAAGAACTCTCATGTATTGCCGGTTTAACATCTAGGGCAAATGCAAAAGCGAATCTAACTTTTGATGAAAGAGAGGAAAATCATCCAGGTTATTATGTTCGCCTTTTTCCAGTGTAATTAATTCTGCGCCGGGCTTTGCTGTTTTCATTAATCTCTTTGCTTGGGAATAAGGAATTACACCATCATGGATGCCATGAAAAATAGTGACCGGTGCCGTGATTTTTTCAAAATAGCGATACACCGGGAAATGGTATTTCGTCATTTGATCCGCAGGATATATAAAAGCATAATGCCTGAACAAAGCAGCTATACTATAGTAGGGTGTTTCCAGTATCAGCCTTTTGCAATCTTTTACTGAAGCTAGTTGCGCGGCTATACCAGTTCCGATGGATTTTCCATAAATGATAATACTGTCTTTGGCAAATCTTGCTCTTGCCATCTTGTACAATTGCGCGGCGTCATCATATAATACCTGCTCGGTTCTTTTACCAGTGCTTTTGCCAAAACCCGGGTAATCCATCATCCAGACCTCGTAATTATTTTTTGTAAAGTTGGAGGCAACCGGCGCATAGCGTTCAATATTTTTCCGGTTGCCATGAAAGTATAATACCACTCCTTTGCATACAGAACCAGGGACAGTGAACTGCACGATGCTCAGGTTCTTTTCATCGTTCACCTCCAGGTTGATCTCTTTAAAAGGAACGGTGAAGTTAAACTCGTAATCAGCCGGTAACTCTTCGGGATGAAATAAGAATTTTTCCTGCAAAAAATACAATGTGACTCCGCATACAATATAAATGGCAAGCACGATGATCCCCCATTTTCTTATTCTCTTTATTGCATTTTTTTGCATAAGGGGGCAAAGATGAAACTAAAAAAGGACATGAGCGAATCATGTCCTTTATATATGGAGGATAGTGAGACTTAAAACCTGTTAAAATAATCTTTGATACCACATTCAGCCCGGCTTTGCGCTTCAGCCATAATGATGCGTATGATCTCATCATTAGATGGGGGAAACTGCTCCCTGCCATCGCACAGTTTTTTATCTTCTTCGCTTAAAGCTCTTGCATCACCGGTATATGTAGAAAATTCTGTACTCCAGTTATAGTCGCCGCGGTAAGTATCGCTCCACAACCATTGACTGTTATAATCCCTTACCGTTGCCTGTAACAAGCCATCTGATTTTAAGGTCCGGCGGGTAGTAGTGATCTTTGCCTTTACTGTGGCGTATTCCTTTACCACCGAGTCAGGCCTGATCACAGTTTCTTTTATTACTACCCGTTTGGTAACTTCTCTTACAGTTCTCTGGTCACGGTACCGGTCAATATCTATATTGCTGAACCTCATTTCTACAACCTGGTCTGTGCGGATATTGAAACTGCCGGCTTCCGCAGGGGAATAGTATTTTACAAAGAAACTGCCGTTATTGTTATTTAAATAACGCAGCACATTATTATCAAAATTGACGGATCCATAATTATAGGAGCTGTACTGGAAACCAGACTGTACTAATGGAAGTACTACTACATTAATAACAGCGTTGGTATAAGCTTCCTCCATTTTTTGTTTTGCAGAAAGATCACCTGGTTTCAGCGCAAGGGCTTTTTGAAATTCAAAATAAGCCTGCTTATAACTGTTCCTGGTATTATTTTGCATCAACTCAAGCCCACGGTCATAACGTGCATTGCCGGCTTCTTCTTTATAAGTAATGACATACGATGAATAATCGGTAGGGCGAACGATATCATATACTGAAGGCACCTTCCGGATGGCATCGTATAAACGCTGCAGGTCAAGATACTCGTTATAGGTCCATTCCCATCTCAGGTCATTATTACTGCCGGCGTTATTTCTTATCCTGCTTTCATGATCTTCTACGGCAAAGCGGTAAGCGTTTTGCAGTATATCCAGGGTAGCCGCGTCATTGGGTTTTTTCTGCAGTTTTTTCGCGGCCAGTTCTACTGCCGCATCATAGTCGCCTTTTTCATACATTTTTTTCGCGGTCTTACAGGAAAAGAGCAGCACACTTACTGCGATAAAGAATAAAGTGTAAAATTTACGTTTCATAAATACCTCCATTTTGTAGTTGGACGTTCAAATAACAGCCCTGTTACAATGCTGTGACATAATTAAAAGATCATTAACAATTAAGGAGGAGCCATCAGTATTTAAGAATATCACGGATGAAATTATGGTATTCATCAAAAGAGGGAAGATTGTTATGCCCGCCGCCATAGATGCGGATCAGCGTTATTTTATTGGGGTTGATCTTTTGCAGGCGTTCACTGTGTTTAATGGGGATGAGCCAGTCTTTTGTACCATGAATAATATAAGTATGACAGTTAACATGAGGTATCCATTTATCTGCCCGCAGGTGAAACCGCAATACAAACCGCACAGGAAGGATAGGCACGAAGCGTTCTACTACTTTTAAAAAACTATAATAAGGCGCATCCAGGATAAGATAGCGGGGTTTATTATCTGACGCTATCTTTGTCGCAAAGCCGCTGCCAATGCTGCGGCCATACACTATTATATGCTGCTCGGGATATTTTTCCAGTAAACAGGTATAGACATACTGCATATCGTTCAGCATGTCTTTTTCACTGCGTTTGCCCGTGCTTTTTCCAAAGCCACGGTAGTCCACCAGTACCACATCATAATTATACCGGTAAAAGTCTTTTGAGTATTTGGCCCAGCCTTTTATACTTCTTGAATTGCCATGAAAATAGAGGATGAGCCCCGCAGGCTGCTCACGAAAAAAATGAAGGCCATTGATACGGACGCCGGGTTCCACATCAAAAAAATATTCCCTGAAAGGAATATCATATTTGAATTGAAAATCTTGTTTGAGTTTTTCCGGCTTGAAAATAAGTTTCTCCTGCAGGAAATAAGCAATGATGGATAACAGAGCAATACCGCCGATGATATACCAGATAAAGTTGGGCAAAACAGTTTGTGGTTTAATCGTTACCGGTTACATGTTACTGGTTGCCGGTAATGCGCGTTAAAAATTACAATAAATATAATGAATGTCCGGTCCGCGGGTAACTGGTAACCGGCAACAACAACTCAATCGTCAATTCTCTTCAGCTTGAGATTAGTAACCGGCGCTACGATAAGCGGGAATTTTTCCACGGTAACGTTGGCCGCATCCAGCCCAAAGCCTCTTTCTTCCGAAAGGCTGTGTTCCTTCAGCCAGAAATGAAGTTTCATTACCACCCTTTCCATAAAAGGAAGTTCATTATCCTGGCTCAGGTATTTTTCCATCACCATGAACTGGAAGTCGCCCACCGTGTTGCTGCTGGCCAGGCTTTCATACCGGCTGATAATGTTTACTTCTTTATTTGCCACCAGGTCTTCCACTACTTTTCTAAACATCAGGTTGATGCGTGGCTCCATACGGAACCCAAGCCTGAAGTCAACACGGATAATATCGTTGGGAATGATATGGTCAACTTTGTATTCGCAGGTATAGGGATCATCCATAGTATCCACGTGTACAAACCAATAAATATCGGCACGTTTAGGTTTTTTATTTAAAATAGAGTAAATGATCTTATGCTCTATTTCTTTTGGATTGTTAGCGCTGGTCAGGTACACCAGGTGTGTGGCATATTTCGGAACAGCACGGTCATTGCTCAGTTCCTGTATTTTAGGAATATAATGTTCCATTCGTACAAATTCCACATAGCGGTTCTTGATCTTCCTGGCCCTGTACCAGATGTACATAACAAAGAACATCAGCCCGCCAACTAAAAGTGTAAAATAACCACCGTGTATGAATTTATCCATTAGCGCAACTAAATACCCGGTTTCAACAATAAAGTACGCAATAAGAAATATATATACCCATATTGACTTTACGCGGTGCAGTACAAGAAAATTGGCAAATAGAATGGTAGTTGCCAGCATCGTCACAATAATAGCAAGTCCATAGGCGGCTTCCATGTTCGAAGATCTCCGGAAATAGAGTACAACGCCTACACAGCCTGCAAATAGCAATAAATTTACTGCGGGGATAAACAGTTGCCCCTTTTCTTCGGAAGGGTAACTGATCTTTACTTTTGGCCAAAGATTCAGCCGCATTGCTTCACTGATCAGCGTAAATGCGCCGGATATCATTGCCTGGCTTGCTACGATGGCCGCAGTTGTTGCTATCACTACGCCAGGAATGATGAACCATTCAGGCATCAGATCATAAAAAGCGTTAATTCCCATTGATTGTTTAATATCACCTGTTATTCTAAGCCCGGAACGGTGTGCCAGTAAATAAGCTCCCTGGCCAAAATAGTTTACCAGCAAACACATTTTTACATATATCCACGAAATGCGAATATTAGACCGGCCGCAATGTCCAAGATCACTATACAGGGCTTCAGCACCGGTTGTGCACAGGAAAACAGCCCCAAGAAGCCAGAATCCGCCGGGATAATTTCGTAAAAAGTCAATTGCGTAATGCGGGCTTAATGCTTTAAAAATTGCAAGGTCATCAAATACGTGTATCCCACCGAGAATAGCAAGCATAGTAAACCATGTAAACATTACCGGTCCGAATAACTTTCCTATTGACGCTGTGCCAAATTGCTGAAGAAAAAAGAAAAGTGATAAAATGATCAGCACGATAATTACAACGGTATCCGTTGGCATGCCGCGCAATATGGGCAGTTCTCCCAGTCCTTCAATTGCAGATGTAATGGAGATAGGAGGAGTAATTATACCATCTGCCAGCAGGGCGGCGCCCCCGATCATAGCTGGCAGTACCAGCCATTTTTTTCTTCGTCTCACTAAAGCATACAGGGCAAACGTTCCACCCTCACCCCGGTTATCGGCCCTCAATATGAGGATCACGTATTTGATGGTGGTTTGCAAAGTAAGTGTCCATATAATACAGGACAAGGAGCCGAGTATGAGGCTCTCTTCAACAACTCTTCCATTAATGATAGCATTAAATACATATAACGGTGAAGTCCCGATATCTCCGTAAATTATCCCCAATGCTATGAGCAATCCTGCTGCAGTTACTTTGTTGGTCGGTATTTTCACTTTCTAAGTTGTTGTTTGTTCCGGTACAGACTAAACTGTTTTGGGCAACGCCTGCAAAGGTATAGGCAAAAATTAATTACAAAGAACAACTTGTTAAAAGTAATTATGTCTTCATCATTGTTGACTGGGAATAAAAACCCGATGCAACTTTTTCCGGCTTTTCCCCGTTGTTCATGTAATAACACGGTATCGGGCATCCGTATTGAAATAAAAGTTGCCGCTTTTGACAGGCAACCTGTAACTTTAATAACCAAAAAATCAGAATATTATGATCCGTGGAAAATGGTTTTTAGGAATGATATTTTTAACGGCGGGATTTTCGGTATCTGCACAAAAAATCGTGTATTCAGAGCCGGACAGGGATGATAGCCGCCGTTTGAATTTTGAAATAGCCGGCAAGATCGGGGGCAATTTTCTTATCTATAAAAACATCCGGAATACAAGCTGGATCACCCTACTGGACAACGATATGAAGCAGATCGCCAAGGTGGAACAGGATTTTGTACCCGATAACGACAAGATGATCAATGTTGATTTTTTTCCGTATGGAGATTTTTGCTATATGATCTACCAGTACCAGAAAAGAAGTATTGTTCATTGCATTGCCGCGAAGATTGATGGCAATGGTAAAAAGGTAGGAGATATCATGGAGCTGGATACTACCCAATTAGGTTTTGCAGCCAGCAACAAAATTTATACTGTTTTGTCAAGTGAGGATAAAAGCAAAATCATTGTATTTAAGATCAATAGTAAAAACCGGAAAAATTACCTGGTCACTACTCTGCTGTTTGACAACCAGCTTTCCTTACTTAAAAAAAGCAGGCTGGCCATGCCGATGGAAGACCGGGATGATTACATTGACGAATTTCAACTGGATAATGATGGTGATCTTGTTTTTACAAAACTTGACAGGGTAAACAACGAAAACATTGGCCAGGCGGCTTTTGTAATTAAATATGCACAGGCGGATTCGTTTTCTGTAAATAAATTGAACCTCGAAAAGACCTACCTCGATGAAATTCATATAAAACCGGATAATTATAATAAGCGGTACTTTATCACTTCTTTTTATTATAAGCAGCGAAGGGGGAATACGGAGGGATATTATTTTTATATATGGGATAAACAATCCGGCAAACCCATCATAGAAGATATTATTACATTCAGTGATGACCTGCGACGGGAAGCCAGGGGCAATTCCAATACGAAGATGGCATTTAATGATTATTTCATCCGCAATATCATTACCCGCCGGGATGGTGGTTTTATCATTGGCAGCGAATCCTATTATACCGTTTCCCGAGGCAACGCTTTTAACCGGTGGAATTACCTGTATGGTTCTCCCTTCCTGCGTTCGTCAGATTATTATTATTATTCGCCTTATTACAGCAATTATTGGGGAGGTTCAAGGTTTGGTGACGGACAAAATGTGAGCTACCGGGCGGACAATATTGTAGTCATGTCTTTTACCAAAGATGGAAAATCGGAATGGACCAACGTTATTACCAAAGAACAATTTGATGATCAGACGGATGACCTGATTTCCTACCAGATCATGAATACCGGGGGACAATTGCATGTTCTTTTTAATAATATGGAAAGGCGTACGCAATTATTAAATGATTTCAGTATAACACCGGACGGAAAGATTAACCGTAGCCCCACCCTCAAAAACCTGGACAAGGGATATGAGTTTATGCCTAAGTATGCCAAACAGGTCAGTTTAAAGCAAATAATCGTTCCCTGCGTTTACAGGAATTATATTTGCTTTGCCAAAATAGATTATAATTAAACTGTATTAATGTCCATTATCCGTGACCGGAGTATTTAAACAGAAAAACCCAGCTAATATCATATTGCTGCTTGTATTCGGGGTACTGATCAAGCTGCCCATGTTTATGCACCCCCATGTACCGGTTAACCGCCCGTCTGACGGAGCGCTTTTTAATGTGATATTGAAATTTCTGCAGCCAACGGGGCATACAAATCCACTGCTCTATTCTTTCCTGGCTTTCTCTTTATTGTTTTTGCAGGCTTTTGTACTCACACGGTTCATCAATACACAACGCATGATGAACCGGTCCAATTACCTGCCGGGTATGGCTTACCTGCTCATTACTTCTTTATTACCGGAATGGAATTATTTTTCAGCCCCGTTGCTGATCAACAGTATTCTTCTGCTCGTATTGTCGGGTTTGTTCAGGATATATAACCAGCCCAATGCAAAAGGAACCATATTTAATATTGGCCTTGCCCTGGGTGTAGCAGGATTCCTGTTTGTTTCCTCGCTGACATTTATTGTCTGGATATTGCTCGCCCTTGCGGTTATGCGTCCTTTCCGTTTGAATGAATGGCTGCTGTGCATTCTTGGCATCACCACACCCTTTTATTTCTATGCCATTTATATTTTTCTTACAGATAAATGGAGCTGGCAGGCCTTTCTTCCGCATATCAGCATAGGTATTCCATCGCTTAAGCAATCAGAGTGGCTGGCTGCCAGTGTTTTTCTCCTGATGGTCCCTTTTTTGGCCGGGGGCTATTATGTGCAGGATAATCTGCGCAGGATGCTGATAAATGTCCGCAAAGGATGGAGCCTTTTACTATTATACTTATTGACTGCATTGTTATTGCCTTTTGTCAACACCAGCGGTACTTTTGAAAACTGGGTGATGGTAATGGTGCCTATGGCTGCTTTTCATGGTTGCACCTATCTCTATCCTCTCAAGCGCATATACCCGCTTATTTTATTCTGGGTCACAGTAGCTTTTGTGGTGACGTATCAGTATTTTGGACCGGGGTGGTAGAAGCTGGATACTTGATTCCCAAAGCAGGAAACTTTTAATCAGTAATTAGCTTCCTGTTGTAAGATTCAGCATCCGGTAACTTCTTATCTTTGCCTTTCATTATTCAATCACCATGTATGAAATTTGGCGTAGTCGTTTTTCCCGGTTCTAATTGCGACAGGGATATGCAGGATGCCCTGGCAGATGACCTGAACCTGGATGTTTCCATGCTATGGCATAAGGATAAAGATCTTAGCAGGTTTAATACAGAAGACTGTATAATTCTGCCCGGCGGATTTTCTTTTGGAGATTATTTACGATGCGGCGCTATTGCCCGTTTCAGTCCTATGATGCAAAGTGTAGTTGAATTTGCCAATGCAGGAGGCAAAGTACTGGGTGTTTGTAATGGCTTCCAGGTATTATGTGAGTCTGCCTTATTACCCGGAGCATTATTGCGAAACGAAAACCAGCAATTTGTTTGCAAAAATGTTTTTATCAAAGACCAGGAAGATAACCTGTTCAAAATACCGGTGGCTCATGGGGAAGGCCGTTATTATGCTGATGAAACAACATTAAATGAACTGGAGGCAAATGACCAGGTGATTTTCCGGTATTGTGATGAAAATGGAAAGATCACAGCCAGTGCTAATCCCAATGGAGCTTTGAGAAATATTGCCGGTATTTGCAATAAGAATCGCAATGTGTTTGGCATGATGCCTCACCCCGAAAGAGCTTGTTCTGAAGTTCTTGGCAATACGGATGGCCGGGCGATCATCAAAAATTTGCTGCTAGCGGAGCAACTGGTAATCCAGTAAACGAGTCTTTTATATTATTTAGCATCATTTTGTCATTTTTCTTACAACACAAAGGCATTCATATTCTATTTTTGTAATATTAAACTGATAAATGAAAAAAATAGTATTCTTAACCCTGGTAATAGTATCGGTTTTATCGGCCAAAGCACAGGTCAATCCTGTTAACTGGACATTTACCGTGAAAAAGTTATCCGATAAAGCTTACGAACTGCACATTGCTGCTTCCATCCAATCCGGCTGGCACCTGTATTCACAGTCACAACCCGATGATGCCATCGCTGAACCGACCTTAGTTTCCTTTAATAAAAATCCTTTGCTGACATTGGAAGGTAAGATCAAAGAAGAAGGTAAGCTGGAAAAATTTCATGATGCAAAACTGGATATATCAGCCAACCAGTATTCCACTAAAGTAAATTTCGTTCAACTGGTCAAACTAAAAGCTAAAGCTAAAACCAAGTTAAGCGGTAGTGTACGTTTTCAAACCTGTAATGATGAAAAATGCCTTCCTCCCAAAACGGTTACTTTCAGTGTAGCTTTACAATAAGTTAAAAACTTTTTTTACAATCACGGGTTCTTCTAAGAACTCGTTTTGTTTTTAATGAGCCTAAATGATAAAGAACCCGTATAAGTTTATTATCTCTTTTGCCTGGCTGTTGTTTTTTTCAGGTACTATTTTTTCACAGGACACTGCTTCCGTATTTCCCTGGAAAGTAGCCAGTAAAAAGATCAGTGACGGCAGGTATGAACTTGTTTTTTCGACAACAGTTTCCGGTAAATGGGAATTGTATTCACCGCTCCAGAAGACAGATCTGCAAACCACAGAGCTTCAGTTTAATGATCCATCCATATTACAGGAAGGTAAGTTCTCAGAAAAAGGAGAAGTAAAAGAGATACAGCATCCATTGTTTGAAGAGGGGGCTTTAAGGGCGTATCATTCACCTGCGGAATGGACGGCAACGATTCAGTTCAGGGATAAAGACAGCGTACCGGCTCAATTACAGGGAAAATTTTTATATACCTACGGTAACAGCGCTGACACTTCTTTTTATCCATCCTCGGAGTTTTCCTTTATAGTTGCCCTGGAAGGAGGTAAAGAATCTTCAACAAAAATCCTGGCACTATCTATAGACATCAATAACCCGGTAAACAATTGTGGAGATGAAGGCACGAAAAACAAAAGTATCCTCAGTATTTTTTTACTCGGTCTTTTGGGAGGTTTAATTGCTTTGCTTACACCCTGCGTATTTCCTATGGTACCTGTAACTGTAACTTTCTTCACCAAAAAATCTCAGCACAGGAGTAAGGGAATTACCAATGCCGTTTTATATGGTCTTTTTATTTTCCTGATCTATATTCTTATCACAGTACCATTTCATGTTGCCAATAAAGCGATCAGCCCGGAGATATTCAATAATATTTCTACCAATGTATGGCTGAACCTAATTTTCTTTGCTGTCTTTGTCTTTTTCGCACTATCATTTTTTGGTTTATTTGAAATTGGGTTACCAGCTGGCCTGGCTAATAAAATGGATTCAAAATCAGGACTGGGGAATATAGGTGGTATCTTTTTTATGGCTGCAACACTGGCTATCGTTTCCTTCTCCTGTACCGGGCCTATCCTGGGTACTTTACTGGTGGGTGTTGCTGACCAGGGAGCATGGCCGTTAACAGCGGGAGCCGCGGGCTTTGGACTAGCTCTTGGATTACCTTTTGCATTGTTCGCTATGTTTCCTCATTGGCTGCAGTCATTACCTAAATCAGGCGGCTGGATGACGGATGTAAAAGTGGTGCTGGGATTTTTAGAACTGGGTCTGGCCATTAAGTTTTTTTCGAATGCTGATCTGGTAAAACAATGGGGCTTATTAAAACGTGAAGTATTTATTGGCTTATGGATTTTGATCGGGTTGCTTACTGTTTTATATCTGCTGGGGAAAATAAAATTTTCGCATAGTTTACCCGTAAAAAGATTTTCCTTCACCCGTATAGCATTTATTGTGTTGTTTGCCTCTGTAACAATTTACCTGTTACCGGGCCTTACCAATACAAAATGGGCGGACCTGAAGATAATAAGCGGTTTTCCTCCACCCAGGACAACCTATAGTATTTATGGTTCATCCAATGGGCACAATGGTATTTTCGAACCTCTTCAAAATAATTACGAAGAGGCCCTGGCAACTGCTAAAAAGGAAAATAAACCTGTTCTGATTGATTTTACCGGCTGGGCTTGCGTTAATTGCAGGCGGATGGAGGAAAAAGTATGGCCTGATCCTTTGGTGGATAGTTTAATGAGAACCCGGTTCGTGGTTGTTTCTTTATACGTGGATGAACGCAGGAAGTTGCCATTGACTGAACAGACTGTTGTAAAAACAAAAAACGGGAATGAAAAATCAATTATAACCGTTGGCGATAAATGGTCAACATTTCAGACGGAGAATTTTGGTGCTACATCACAACCTCAGTATGCTATTATTACTGCGGACGAAAAAGCGCTTACAAAAACAAAATTCTATACTCCCGATGCTGATGAATTTGCGACCTGGCTTCAATGCGGATTGGACGCTTTTAGAAAGAATAAACGGCCATAATAATAAGTGAAGCTATTCTAAAAAGTAAGAACCGCTGATCACACCAATCAGTGCAATCAACGGTTCAATTTGGTGTCATTCTGTACCAGCCTTCCCAGGTTTTATTCCATATACAGGAAATGGCGAGCAAACCGAAAAACTCTTTTATATCGAATTCTTCATCTCCGGTCGGAGATACAGAATGACAATATCTTTTTTACAACTTCTGCAAAACTAAATAATGAAGAACTATAATGCAATTTGTTTTTGCACCATCAGTTTGCGCAGGTTGATAAGACCATAACGCATACGGCCCAGCGCTGTGTTGATACTGCAATTGGTAACTGCCGCGATCTCTTTAAAACTCATATCAGCATAATGACGCAATATGATCACCTCACGCTGATCTTCCGGCAGCCGTTGCAGCATCTCACGTACGCGGTCATGACTTTGTCTTTTCATCATTACCGTTTCTGCGGTATCATCCGCAAAATTGAGTACTTCAAAAATGTCTTTGTCTTCTCCCGTACGGATAATAGGCGTCCGTTTTACTTTTCGGAAATGATCCACGCAAAGATTGTGAGCGATACGCATAGCCCAGGGAAGAAATTTTCCTTCTTCTGTATAACGGCCACTGCGCATTGTATCAATAATGCGGATAAAAACATCCTGGAAAATATCTTCGGCAAGATACTTGTCCTTAACCAGGAACAGGATGGATGTATATAGTTTGTCTTTGTGACGAAGCACAAGGGCCTCTAATGCATCAAGATTGCCATCTGTAAAAAGATGGATCAGTTCATGGTCTGTCTTCTTGTTAAAAGTTTTCATACTCCTACAGGTTTAGTGGTGGTCAAATGGTAGTTGCGGTAAATAATAATCGGTCAAAAAAATGTAGAAGTATGTGCTATAGGCGAGATGGGTTTTTGGTGTTTCATTTTTCGGATATTGGAATTTAAAAATAGTCTATTTCAGCTATCCGCCAAACGATCCTTCCTGAAAATTATATTTATTAATGTAAAAAAAATGTTAATCTTTTGCCCTGAAGTTTGCGTCAGATAAGGCTTTACATTTGTTGTGTAAAATATGGAAAAAACAATAATAGAGAAAAATCCCGCTAAAGGCCAGACCGTAAATTCCGCAGATAATATCCTGATTAAAGGAGCCAGGGTTCACAACCTGAAGAATGTAACGGTAGCTATACCGCGCAATAAGCTGATAGTGGTAACAGGTGTGTCCGGATCAGGAAAATCTTCTCTTACTATTGATACATTATATGCTGAAGGTCAGCGGCGTTATGCAGAAAGTCTTAGCGCATACGCCCGCCAGTTCCTAAACCGGATGAATAAACCAGATGTGGATTATATTAAAGGTTTATGTCCTGCGATTGCCATTGAGCAGAAAGTGATTACACGAACTCCCCGGAGTACGGTGGGAAGTATGACCGAGATATATGATTATCTCAGGCTTCTTTTTGCCAGGATCGGTAAAACCATTTCTCCTGTTTCAGGAAAAGAAGTGAAGAAAGATGATGTGACCGACGTAGTCAATGCTATCAGTAATTTAAAAGAAGGGGACAAGGTTTTCATACTGGCTACTTTTAAGCAGCATAAGAACAGGGAAATAAAAGAGGAATTGAATATTCTTGTGCAAAAAGGGTTTTCAAGAATGTATGACCCAAAAGCAGGAGAAATTTTGAGGATTGAAGACATGCTGGAAATGAAGGATAAAGAATTGAAAGCCTATTCAAAGTCCTATATTCTTATTGACCGTATAGTGGTAAAAGAGTTTGACGATGATGATAAACACCGGTTGGCCGATTCTATTGGTACTGCGTTCTATGAGGGCGAAGGCGATGTTTATTTAGAAATTCAAGATCAACCGTCAGCAGACGAGCGGCCTGAAGCTGTTTCGGGTAAACAGAAGAAGCTGGCTTCCAGTTCACCATTCACTACTCAGCATTCACTACTCCATTTCAACAATCGTTTTGAAGCAGATGGAATCCAGTTCGAGGAACCTGTACCCAATTTATTTTCTTTCAATAATCCATTTGGGGCCTGTCCCACCTGCGAAGGCTTCAGCCAGGTACTGGGAATTGACAGCGACCTGGTAATACCGGATAAAAGATTGAGTGTATATGAAGGGGCCATAGCGCCATGGAAAGGCGAAAAGCTTGGGTTATGGAAGGAACAGTTTATTAAAGGGGCGAAGAAATTTAATTTCCCGGTGCATAAAGCTATCGCTGACCTGACAGACAAACAATATGAAACATTATGGGAAGGAAATGAACATGCGCAGGGTATCAATGATTTTTTTAAAGAAGTAGAACAGAATTTATACAAAGTACAGTACCGTGTCTTGTTAAGCCGTTATCGCGGAAGAACATCATGCCCGGATTGTAAAGGCTATCGTTTACGCAAAGAAGCATTATATGTAAAGGTCAATGGTAAGCATATTGGAGAGCTGGGCGATTTACCGGTAAAATATTTAAAGCCCTGGTTTGATGAACTGGATAAAAAAATAAGCGATCATGATAAACAAGTGGCTAAAAGAATTCTTATAGAAATACATAACCGTATTCACACATTATTGAGTGTTGGGCTGGGATATCTTACGTTGAGCAGGTTGGCCAATTCCCTTAGTGGTGGCGAAAGCCAGCGCATACAATTGACACGCAGTCTTGGCAGTAATCTTACCAACTCTTTGTATATCCTTGATGAACCGTCTATAGGATTACATTCAAGAGATACCCAAAACCTGATCAGGGTATTAAAAGAACTGCGTGACCTGGGTAATACAGTAGTAGTAGTGGAGCATGATGAGATGATGATGCGGGAAGCCGACCATATTATTGATATGGGCCCGCTGGCCTCTCATCTTGGAGGCGAAGTAATTGCGGAAGGGAACTATGATGATATCATTTACAATGCACAAAGCCTGACAGGAAAATACCTGAATGGGGAATTAAAGATCGAGCCGCCAAAAAACATCCGTAAATGGAACCGGTCAATAATCGTGGAAGGCGCCAGGCAACATAACCTGCAGGATATTACCGTTGAATTTCCTTTAAATGTACTATGTGTGGTAAGTGGTGTAAGCGGTAGTGGTAAAACAACTTTGGTAAAACAAATTTTGTATCCGGCTCTCAGGAAGATAAAAGGTGAATTTGGCGATAAAGTAGGTTTTCATAAGGCTATCACAGGTGATATTGACAGCATTGCCCAGATAGAAATGATAGATCAGAACCCGATAGGTAAATCATCCAGAAGCAACCCGGTGACCTATATCAAAGCGTATGATGAAATAAGAGAGCTATTCGCCAGGCAACCGCTGAGTAAAATGCGGGGATTTCAACCCAAGCATTTTTCCTTTAATGTAGATGGCGGAAGATGCGATACCTGCAAAGGCGAAGGTGAACAGGTAGTGGAAATGCAGTTCCTCGCAGATGTACACCTTACTTGTGAGTCATGCGGCGGAAAAAGATTTAAAGAAGAAGTACTGGAAGTAAAATATAAGGACAGTAGCATATCCGATGTGCTGAATATGAGTGTGGATGATGCGATTGATTTTTTCTCATCCTCCTTCGGAGGAGGTCGGGAGGAGGTCGGTGTCAGCAAAGCTATTCAGCCGCTGAGTGATGTAGGACTGGGTTATGTAAAACTGGGACAATCATCCGATACTTTGTCCGGCGGAGAAGCGCAGCGGGTAAAGCTGGCCTCTTTTCTTGGAAAAGGGAAGAGCAATAATAAAGTACTTTTCATTTTTGATGAGCCTACAACAGGCCTCCACTTCCATGATATAAAAAAATTGCTCGCGTCTTTTAATGCATTGATTGAACAGGGACATTCCATCCTTGTTATAGAACACAATACGGATGTTATAAAAAGTGCTGACTGGCTGATTGATCTTGGTCCCGAAGCGGGAGATGGCGGTGGTAATATAGTGTATGCAGGCAAGCCGGAAGGAATAAAGAAAATCAAAGGAAGTCATACTGCTGATTTTCTATAATAGCTCCATATAGTAATGTATAATTATATCCGGGATTTTACGATATAGTTTTCTTGCAGAATAGCTAGGATAACCAACAAACAATTTATATGTTTGCCGCACCTTCATTTATAGTTCATCCAATCTCTCTGAAGTCCGTACCTCAAATCCTTTAACATACTAATATAAGTAAGCCAATTCTATTGCTGATGACTACTTATGTTTTTATCCCCGGAATAATTGATAACTCCGTGCATGCGGATTATATTATTCCAACTCCTTACAAAACTGTTTGATACAGGCTTCGTTTAAACCGGGTTACTGCATTCTTACTTATTAATCCGTAAAGACTGAAGTTTATAATAATTACCGCAAAGCAAAAATATTTATTGTACAGTAGAGAGTAACAATAGAGAACCACGATGGGACCGGCTCAGCAATGAGGCCGGTCTCTTTTTTTAAAAGAGGTTAATAACGCCAGGTGGTGGATACTTATCTCAGTTTGTCCAAACTTTTTACCAGTTTTTCATCTTTCCAGATACCACGGGCCGCCATAATATAACCGGCAAGAATGGCAAACGCCAGCAGGCAGGTAATGGATATGCTTCCTTTCAGGTACTGACCTATACTGGTAAAATAAATGATAAGAATAATCAGTGCCAGCGCTGCCCCGCCTATCGCCATCTTCAACTGCTGCCTGCGCTCTTTATAAAGAAAAATGGTGATAAGTGAAAGTAACAATGAAATGCCCGTGAGAATTAAAAGAAAAAAATTACTTCCGCCATCCAGCTCTTCATATTTACCATCTTTTAGCTGGCCTGCATAAAAAGGAAGTTTATAACTGAAAAATGCAGATAGAGTTGATAATAACAACCAAAGACTTTGCTGACGCTGGATCATAAGAGTTAATTTACTGAAACTAAATATCGGATTTTTTACAACTTAACCCAACTCCGGGTAAAGCGGGAACTGCTTCATAAATTCCTTTACTTCTGTTTTTATACCACTGATCGTTTTTTCATCATCAATATTCATCAGCACTTTATCTACCATCGCTGCTATTGTTTCCATGTCAGTTTCTTTCATTCCCCGGGTAGTAATGGCGGGTACTCCTACGCGGATGCCTGATGTAACAAACGGTGACTTATCATCAAAAGGCACCGAGTTTTTATTCAGGGTAATATGCGCCAGGTCTAATGTTTCCTGCGCTTTTTTCCCTGTAAGATTCTTATTCCTGAGATCTATCAGCATTAAATGATTGTCTGTTCCATCGCTGATCAGGTTATAGCCACGGGATACAAACGCTTTGGCCATCGCCTGCGCATTTGCCAGCACTTGCCTGCCGTATGCCGTAAAATCATCAGTCAGTATCTCGCCGAAGGAAATGGCCTTGGCCGCTATTACATGTTCCAGCGGCCCGCCCTGCGTACCGGGAAACACAGCGAGGTCAAGCAGTTGACTCATCGTACGGGTATTCCCTTTCGGATCTTTAATTCCCCATGTGTTTTCAAAATCATGACGAAGCATGATGATACCACCTCTTGGCCCGCGCAATGTTTTATGCGTAGTGGATGTTATGATATGGCAATGGTCAAACGGATCATTCAATAAACCTTTTGCAATTAAACCGGCAGGATGTGCAATATCTGCCATGATCACGGCGCCAATTTTATCGGCTACTTCCCGGATACGTTTATAATCCCATTCGCGGCTATAGGCGGAGGCGACGCAAATGATCATTTTGGGTTTTTCCTTTAATGCGGTTGCTTCCAGGTGATCATAGTCAACAAGCCCCGTTTCTTTTTTTACACCATAAAATAATGCCTGGTAATTTTTACCGCTGAAATTAGCCGGGCTTCCGTGAGTTAAATGTCCGCCCATGCTCAGGTCAAGCCCTAATATTTTATCTCCGGGTTTTACACAAGCGAGAAAGACCGCTGCATTGGCTTGTGCGCCACTATGTGGCTGCACATTGGCCCAGCCGGCATTGAAAACTTTTTTTAAGCGTTCAATAGCCAGGGTTTCTATTTCGTCCACCACTTCACATCCGCCATAATAACGCTTACCGGGATACCCTTCAGCATATTTGTTGGTGGGTACTGTGCCCATAGCCTGGATTACCTGCAGGGAAGTAAAGTTTTCTGAAGCGATCAGTTCTATGCCATTGCGCTGGCGATCTAGTTCTTTGCGGATGAGGTCGAATACAACGGTGTCTTGGTACATGGAGAAGTTTACTGGTTTACAAGTTTAAAAGTTCACAAGTTCGGTTAAGTCAAAAGTGTATAAGTTGGTTACTTTATATAAACACCACGACTAATTGAACTTGCTGAGTAGTAATGCGAACATACAAGTGTGCCCTTCTCTTTGCTCTGGATAAACTTGCAAAAAAGCTTACTGGTAGCAATACAGTTGGTTGCACAAATTTTTACAAAAATAAGTCGGGGATGGATGTTAAGGGATTTATTAGTGAAATTTTTATTCCTTGAAAATTCACTACTTTCACGGGCTTTTAATTTTAAACTAAAAGATACCCCTTCAGGGGTTTAGGGCATGAAGGCAATTATACCAGTAGCAGGCGCAGGCACCAAGCTCCGTCCACATAGTTATACGCAACCAAAAGCACTCATTCCGCTTGCCGGAAAGACGGTTCTCAGCATTATCATTGACCAGTTGCGGGAGGCAAATATCAACGAGTTTATTTTTATTGTTGGGTACCTGGGCGATAAGATCAGGGACTATGTAGAAGCCAAATACCCTGAGCTGCAGGCGCATTATGTACAGCAGATAGACCGCCAGGGGATCGGCCATGCTATCAAGCTGGCCCGTGATATTGTAAATAATGACGAAGTATTCGTAGTACTTGGAGATACCATTTGCGAATACGATATACAGGAAGTGGCCGGTAGCCCCTTCTCCATGCTGGGGGTAAGAAAAGTAGATGATCCCCGTGAGTTCGGCGTAGCGGAAATGGATGATGAAGGGTATATTGACCATGTGGTGGAAAAACCACAGATACCCAAGTCAAATATGGCATTAGTAGGTATTTATAAGATAAAAGAATCAGAGCTGTTGTTCCAGTGCCTGGAAAATAATTTTATACAGGGACTGCGCAGTCATGGAGAATACAGCCTGACGGATGCACTCGACTGTATGCTGAAAAAAGGAGCTAAATTCAAACCCTTCAAAGTAGAAAGCTGGTTTGATTGCGGAAGAAAAGAAACGCTGCTGGAATCCAACTCTACATTACTTAAAAAATTTGCACCGCAATACCCGAAGGAATATCATTTTGAAAATACAGTCATCATTCACCCGGTGAGTATCGGGGATGGTTGTGATATTAAGAATTCTATCATTGGTCCCAATGTAACCATCGGCGAGAGCACTACCGTCAATTATTCTATTTTAAGAAATTCCATCATCGGTTCATTCTCCAACCTGTATGATATTGTACTGGAAGCTTCCATCATCGGCAGCGATTCAGGATTGCGTGGTGAAACCCGCAGGCTTAATATCGGGGATAATACAAGTATTGACCTGGGATAAAAAATCAAAACACAGGATTCAAGGGACAAGTCATGAAATGAATAGGGCATTTTCCTGTTCTGCAAGTATTGTATCCCGGTTCTTGTACCTTTTTCTTGATTTATCTTTACTTCTTATTAATACATCTTACTAATGACTCCTTTCAGGAACAGGGTGACTGAATTATTGGGTATAGATTATCCCATCATACAGGCCGGTATGGTATGGGCAAGCGGGTGGAAGCTGGCCAGTGCAGTCAGCAATGCCGGGGGCCTGGGCATTATCGGCAGCGGAAGTATGTATCCTGATGTATTGCGTGAACATATACGTAAATGTAAAATCGCGACCAACCGTTCCTTTGCAGTAAACGTTCCTTTGCTTTATCCGGGTATAGAGAAGCATATCCAGATCATCATGGAAGAAGGAGTAAAAATTATTTTTACTTCTGCCGGTAACCCCAAAACATGGACCGGCGTCTTAAAAGAAAAGGGTATCACCGTTGTACATGTAGTGAGCAGCAGCAAATTCGCCCTGAAAGCAGAAGAAGCAGGTTGTGATGCCGTAGTAGCGGAAGGTTTTGAAGCCGGTGGTCATAATGGAAGAGAAGAAACAACAACGATGGTGCTGGTACCGGCTGTGGTCAATGCGGTGAAGATCCCGGTAATAGCAGCCGGTGGTATTGCTACTGGCAGACAGATGATGGCGGCGATGGTGATGGGTGCAGAGGGTGTGCAGGTGGGCAGTCGTTTTGTAGCCAGTGAAGAAGCGTCTTCGCATAGTGAGTTTAAGAATGCCGTGGTTAATTCACAGGAAGGTGATACGGTTTTGACGATGAAGCAACTGACTCCCGTGAGGCTGATCAAAAATAAATTTTATCAACAGGTGCGGGAAGCGGAAGCTAAGGGGGCAACTTTGGAAGAGTTGAAAACGTTACTGGGAAAGGCAAGGGCTAAAAAGGGAATGTTCGAAGGGGATATGGACGAAGGGGAACTGGAAATAGGACAGGTAAGTTCCCTGTTGAAAAATATTTTGCCGGCTGCAACGATCGTAAAAAATTTGTGGTCAGAATTTGGTGAAGCGTTGGAGAATCCGGTTAAAATCCTGTAATTTTATACCGCACCGGGAAAATGTATTGTAAAACCAGTTTTTTACAAATCAAACCAATTAACATGAAACCTAAGATCATTTTGCTGTCTCTCGGCCTGTTGGGTTTTGTTGCTGCCAAAGCCAACTCAGAACCTGCTCCCTGTACTGGTATAAAAAAAGTGGACGAAGTGAACGGGATCATTGTTCACTCAGAGAACAAGAAACCATTGAAAGATGTAAGTATTACCGCTTACCTGATTTCAAAAAAAGAAAAAGCCATAGTTACTGATGAAGACGGCGGCTATTCATTTGATGAATTAAAACCGGGTACTTATAAATTTGTTTTTGAGAAAGCGGGTTTTAAAAGAGTGACCAAAGAAAAAGTAGTAATAAAAACGGATGAAACCTTCCAGTTGAATATTGAAATGATAGAAAGTCAGAATTCTGATTCTGATCTCATGCCGTCGCCATTTCACTTCTGATAATTTTAATTAAAATAGTTAAGCCCTGTCTCTTATAAGTGATGGGGTTTTTTCATAATGGGGCATTTCAGAAAAATAACACATCGTCTTTTCTCCTGTTTTTAATCTTTAAAAAATGCAACTATAGTAAGCCAGCATAATGAAAACATGGATGGGTTCATATTACGATTCTTTCAATGCAGAGCCGGCAGAGGCCAGTATATTGGCTGCAGAAAATTATATTGCCTTTGCATGGCGAAATGCTGATGGGGAAACGAAAAAAGTCAACTGGGATATGGATGGCATTACTGCTGTAATGGATAATAGTCTCCGGGCAACGAAGATTACTTATTCTAAAGAGCAAGGCAGGCTAATTATCAGCGGGAAACAGGCAGTGGATTTTATCCTGGAAATGCAGGCCGAAAAAAGAAAGCCCTGGCATAAAAAGAATAAAGCGAAAGAATGGCTTCGGAACTTGTGTATTTTTTTAGGGTTTATAGGGATTTTGACAACGGCTTATTTTTTAATGGTACCATGGTTGTCCGAAAAATTGGCTTCTTCTGTTTCGGTAAAAACTGAAGCGCAATTCGGAGACGCGGTATATGATGCACTAAGCCTTTCACACCAGGAAGACCAGGCCGCATCCGTTATAGTCAATGATTTTTTTAAACAAATGGAAGTTCCTAGTTCGTATAATATACAGGTAACAGTGGTAAAAGGGGATGTTGTAAATGCTTTTGCATTGCCGGGTGGACGCATTGTTGTTTATACCGCATTGTTGGATCAATTAACGACTTACCCTGAATTAGCGGCTTTGCTGGCTCATGAATTTACTCACGTTAATAACCGTCATTCAACCAAATCTGTTTTTCGCCGGCTCGGATCAAAAGTATTTCTGAGTTTATTGTTGGGGAATTTTGGGAATGTAACAGCAGTGTTGGCAGACCAGGCCGATAAATTTAAATCATTGACCTACTCACGAAGATTAGAGAAAGAGGCCGATATGGAAGGGCTCTCGTTATTGAAGGAAAGGCAAATAGATCCGCATGGCTTTACCGGGTTATTTCAGCATTTGAAGGCTTCAACGCTTACGTCAGGCATCCCGGAATTCCTCCAAAGTCATCCGGATATTGATAAAAGAATTGAATATATTAAAGAAGCATCGGCGAATAGCCCCGTGAAAGACAACCTGGAGCTAAAAGCTATTTTTGAAAAATTAAAACAATAACAAAATGATCATTACAACCACTGGTTTTATTGAAGGCAGACCGGTACAGGAGTACCTCGGAGTCATCAACGCACAAAGTATTATTGGCGCAAACATTTTTAAAGATTTCTTAGGTGGCCTGCGGGATGTATTTGGGGGCCGCAGTAAAACCTACGAAAAAGTAATAGAGCAGGCAAAAGAGGATGCACTGCGTGAACTGACCGAAAAAGCTCAATCCGCAGGCGCCAATGCAATTGTTGGGGTGGACCTTGACTTTGAAACCATCGGCGCAAATGGCAGCATGCTTATGGTGATTGCTTCGGGAACAGCCGTAAGGATTTAACAATAAACCTGGCGTGGAAACGATTATTAAGACCGGATTGCCAAAATAAGAAATTTTTTACTGTATAGCTTTTAGGGTCTCTCGTCAGGGTGTATAGTTATTCCGGGATTTATTCCTTCACCTGTATAGCTATTTTAGGACTAGCCTAGACTAGTCACCGCCATGAATACTGTAGGGATGGAGCATGGCCGAAGCCGGGTAAAAGCGTTCGGGGTGTATCAACGGTGTATTGATTAAGTGCGCAGAGAGGCAGGGTGGAATAGGGTGAGTGTATGAAATTCGTATAATTACTATCAGGCCACTGTGCTTATTTCGGAGTTTAATATGCCATCGAATTTATAGATACAAAGCCCCGCCTTATAACAGGCGGGGCTTATTTTTCATGGCTGGTTCTGGCTAAAAATATTAATCCATATCTATATCAAAATCATCATCGCTTTTTTCGATATTGAATTTTTCATGTTTTTCTAAAAAGCTTTTGTATTTCAGGTACGTTTCATTGCTCGCTTTTTTGCCGTTGATGATCAATTCGCCGTCTTTGTGGTTGATAGAATAACTTTCGCTCTTTTTTATCAGGCCATCCTTATCCAGGCCATCCACAAAGCCCTTGTATTCCTTCATTTCTTCTTTAGCCTTTTCAATTTCAATCTTCGCCTTAGCCATTTCTTCTTTTATCTGCGGGCCGATCTTTTCCATTTCTTTTTTTACATTAGCCATTTCCTTCTCCAGTTCAGCCATATCCATCTTTTTTACTTCATCCATTTCTTTTTTCATTTCCTTCCAGTCTATTTTGGCCATAGACTCCTTTACTTCCCGCTGTATCTTTTCAAAGTCCACTTCCTTCATGGCTTTTTCCATTTCCAGTTTCATTTTTTCCCCATCAAACTCTTTCATAGATTCTTTCAGTTCTTTTTGCATCTTAGCCATATCTATATCCACGCCGGCCATCGCTTCCTTTATTTCTTTCTGTATTTTTTCAAAGTCCACTTCTTTCATCGCCTTCTCCACTTCCAGCCTGATCTTTTGACCATCTATTTCTTTCAGGGCTTTTTCTACTTCCTTCAGGGCTTTCTTCATCTCCACTTCTACATCAGCCCTGTCCAGTTCGTCCAGTACATCATCCAGGTCACGTACTTTCTTTTCCCGGTTGTTCTTTTTTTCTTTTGGTAAAGTGTCGCTGTAGGGGCGTTGCTGAAAGCGGTCAGTTGATTGTTTGCGGTCCCATGAAATGAGAGCAAAGGCTGAAGCTGCAACAAATAAAACCAGCAGGATGCGTCCCGCTGTAATTGGTCCTGGTTTCATACTAAATTTTTTTGGTTTAATTGAATCACGAATTACTTCGTATCAAATATACGACTGATTTCGTATATCGTTACATACTTTTTTGTTTAAGGATTTTTTTAACAAAAATGAACTGACGAAGATTCAGAAAGCTATCCAACAAGAAAACAAAGGGGCACTAAGTAGTAAACGTCTTCTTTGTGTACTTAGCGTCCTTTGTGGGAGAAGTAATATATATGACCTTAATTTTTCCTGAGAGCCCATTTGATCATTTCCTTCCAGCTTGGTTTTTTGCCATACATAAGGATGCCCGTACGATAGATCTTGCCGCTGAGCCATACCGTAAAGATGAACCCGCCGATCAGCAATGACATCGAAAGGGCCAGTTGCCACCAGGGCACAGTACCCGGCACACCAAAAGGTATCCTTGTCATCATTATTATCGGAGAACTAAATGGAATAATACTGCCCCATACCGCCACCGGGCCTGTAGGGTTATTTATGGAAATAGACATCATGGCAATGGAAATAATAACCAGCATGGTAATAGGAAAACTAAGTGACTGGGCTTCCCGCATATCTTCATTGACAGCGCTGCCGATAGCTGCGTATAAAGATGCATAGAAGAAAAAGCCACCCAGAAAATAAAAGGCAAAGAAAAATAAGATGAAAGGGATATTCAGATTCGTAAATGTGTTTTGTATCTGGCCAACCATATTGCCCATCATTTCACTTTTACTGCCGGATGCTTTCGTTATATTATAAATGATAAAAATGAATGCCACCCAAAGCAGAAATTGAGTAAGCGCTACCAGCCCGATACCAATTATCATTCCCAGCATCAGTTGAAATGGTTTTACGGAGGATACAATTACTTCGGCTATACGGTTGGTTTTTTCCTCCATCACCCCCATCATTACCTGCGATCCATAGATCAGCAGTATCAAATAGATAAGGAAGCCCGCCACAAACCCGATAGTACTGGCTACTTTTTCATTGGAAGCTTTTCCTTTCAGATCTTCAGAAACAACAGATACCCGGCTTGTGCTTATTATCAGCTTTTTATTTTCATCAATCCCCAGTTTTTCATTTTTAATATCAGCCCATAAAAAATTAAGCCTGTTCTCTAACTGGCTGATAGCGGAAGTCCCGAATTTTTTATCAGCGCGGAATGAAACATTGGGAATACCTTTTTCCCAGTTCTGTGATGCAGGAATAATAACAAAGCCATCGTATCCCTCGCTTTTGTAATTCTCTTTCAGGCTATCAGGATTTTCGTTCAGCAATGTCATCACCAGCGAACTGTCGGCTATATTGGCCCTTTCGAACTGTCCTTTATTGAAATAACCGGATGAATCAACTACAGCCACACTAAGATTGGATATGCTTTTAGCTCCGAGATAGCTCATACCGAATATCAGCGCAAGGTATAAGAGCGGAAAAAGAATCGTACTGATAATGAAAGTTTTTTTTCTTACCCTTGTCAGGTATTCTCTTTGTATAATGAGTAATATCTTGTTCATGTGAAGGAGATTTGAAGGTGTTGGTATCAGGCGTTTATTTCTTGAAACTGGCGGGCGGTAGGTGTTCCCTCCACCAGCCGGATGAAAATATCATTTAATGAAGGAAGTATTTCATTGAATGACTCAATGCGCAGCCCTTTATTCATGAAATACTGCAATATATCATTATTGGTAAAGCCCGGATCGAGTTTGATCACTACTTCTTTTTCTTTCTTTTGTATCACCTGGAATAGGTGGATCGCTAAATGTTCTGCCGGAACAGGATCAGCAAAACTCACTTTGAAAAGATTTTCTTTAAAATCCTGTTTTACCTGCTTCACGGTTCCGTCCAGTATCTTTTGTCCTTTATTTACCAGGGCTATATGATCGCAGATCTCTTCTACCTGCTCCATCCTGTGCGTACTGAATATAATGGTAGCTCCTTTTTGCGCCAGGTTATATATTTCGTCTTTGATCAGGTTGGTATTCACCGGGTCAAGACCACTGAAAGGCTCATCCAGGATCACCAGTTTAGGCTCGTGCAATACTGTAGTCACAAACTGTAGTTTCTGCGACATACCTTTTGAAAGGTCTTCTACTTTTTTGCCCCACCAGGTATGCATATCAAATTTGATGAACCATTCTTTGATCTTTTTGGTCGCTTCCGCTTTGCTTAATCCTTTTAACTGTGCCAGGTAAAGCGTTTGTTCACCGATCTTCATCTTTTTATATAGCCCCCTTTCTTCCGGCATGTAACCGATCTTTCCAATATCTTTAACGGGATCGAATTTTTTACCATCAAAGATGATCTCTCCTTCATCGGGGTAAAAGATACCGGTGATCATTCTTATCAAGGTGGTTTTACCTGCGCCATTAGGGCCAAGCAATCCGAATATCTGTCCTTTTTCAATACTCAGGCTGATATCATCAACCGCTTTTTGGGTAGCGAAATATTTTCTCAGGTGTTTTAGTTCCAGTATGGGCATGTTAAAAAAATTGTGGGGCAAAAATAAACGTTACTGCAAACAAAGAGTAATATTTTGATGAATGCAGGTTAACGGGGCGCAAACTGCGGAAAGCAGGGTGTCAAATGCAGCTTATAGTAACGCGATCTGGCTGGCTACCTTTTCCCCATCCATGGCGGCGCTCACAATACCTCCCGCATAACCTGCGCCTTCGCCGCAGGGATATAGGTTTTTTATCTGCGGGTGATGAAGGCTATTACTATCTCTCGGGATGCGGACCGGGGAAGAAGTCCTTGATTCCGTAGCTACAATTATGGCTTCATTGGTATAATACCCTTTCATTTTTTTCCCAAATTCTTTAAATGCTGTTTGAAGACTGCTGTTTAAGAATGGAGGCAATACATTATGTAATAACGCTGAATGGATACCTGGCAGGTAAGAACAACCAGGCAGGGAAGCAGATAGTTTTGATCCGGCGAAATCAACCAGCCGTTGTGCAGGAGCAACAAATTTACCACCACCAGCCTGGAAAGCTTTTTGCTCAACCGCCTGCTGAAACTTCATTAATAATAAAGGATCGTTCTCAAATTTGCCATCCCGTTGCCTCCCGGAATGAAAATATTTTGCAGCGTCTTTTTCTTCCACTGAAACTACAATGCCACTATTCGCATACGGATTATTTCTTTTAGATGGCGACCATCCATTTACTACCAGCTCGCCGGGATGGGTTGCCGCCGGGGCAATGATACCGCCGGGGCACATACAAAAAGAGAAAACACCTTTTCCATCCACTTGTTGCACGAGGCTATATGAAGCAGGCGGTAAAAGAGGTGGTCTTAGACCCTTTCCAAAGGAGAGGGTTGGGCTGAGGTGGTATTGAACATTATCAATCAAAGACTGGGGATGTTCCACTCTTACCCCCAGCGCAAAAGCTTTGGATTCGATCAATACCTTTTTTGAATGAAGCAGCTCAAAAATATCACGGGCCGAATGGCCGGTAGCCAGGATCACTGCATCTGCTTCAAAACTATCTCCGGCGGCAGTTTTAACTCCTTTTATTATTTGATCATTAATGATAAGATCAATCACTTTTTTTTCAAATAAAAGTTCGCCGCCGCAGTCATTGACCTTTTTTCGCATGGCCGTAATGATCTGCGGCAGTTTGTTGGTGCCAATATGCGGATGAGATTCATATAATATCTTTTCCTCTGCGCCAAAATGGACAAAAAGATGCAGGATGCGATTGACATCACCCCGTTTTGAGCTACGGGTATATAATTTCCCATCACTGTACGTTCCTGCACCGCCCTCGCCAAAGCAATAATTACTTTCCGGGTTAATTTCTCCATCTTTATTCAAAAGGGCAAGGTCTCTTCTTCTGGCCCGTACATCTTTTCCCCTTTCCAGGATGATGGGTTTAATGCCGGATTCTATCAGTTTCAATGCCGCAAATAGTCCTGCCGGCCCGGCGCCGATTATCACTACTTTTTTTTTGGCCTTTCTTACATCTTTAAATGAGAAAGAAGTCAATTCGCGAATTTGATATGGCTCATTAATAAAGGCCTGAACGGTGATATTCACCCAAGCCTGTTTGCCCCGGGCATCAATAGATTGTTTAAGAATAGTATAGCCGGAAATAGCCGTTGTATTGACGGCTTCTGACTTCGCCAGGTAACTCTTTACCGTAGCTTCATCAGCAGCTTCTGATGGAAGCAGTTTTATAGAAATGATCTTTTGCATGTGGTCAGGTGTTTATCCTGAAAAACAAATCGGTCGGTAAAGATAACTAATGAGAAAGCTGCCCCTTTAAACCGGGACAGCTTTTCGAAATAAAATTTATAGTGGTGCTATTATTTTGTTTTTGCCGCTTTCTTAGCCAGCTTATAACCAACAGTTAATTGAACGGCCTGGTTAAAGAAGGTAGTTGTTGCCGGAGCAGGACTTACATCCTGTGAGCCATGAATGTAACGGATATCAAAGGTCCAGGTTTTACCCGCTGTTGCAATACCAGCCGTATAGGCAAAATCAAAATCCTTTATATCATTGGTGATCGTGGTCGTCTTTGTGGTTTGTTTTTGTCTTGCTCTTACCAGGTTGTTGGCTTCGAATCCCGCGGAAGCGCTGAAGATCTTTCCTATCTTATATTTAAGCAGTACGGGGATCGAAAAATAATTATACCTGAAAGTGACATCACCCCACAGCGTGGACTTTGCCATGGAACCCATCTGTGAATAAAGAAATTCAGGCTGTAAAATAAAACGGGAGGAGAGGGGTATTTGTACAAAAGCTCCGAACACCTGGCCCAGCTTTGGAGTGGGTTCAAAGTCGGAATAATCTATAGCGGTTCTGAAACTACTGATATTAACACCGGCCTTAAAGCCAAAGGATGCTTTCTCTTTTTTGTGTTGTGCAAATACAGAAGGGCAGCATAGCCATACAGCTACCAGAGCGGGAAGTAGTTTTCTCATGTCAGTTCATTTAATTTTAGTAAAAACAAATGTAATGATTATTGGTAAACAATCAGCTCCCCGAAAGCGGTTAAAACAGGCGCAAAAGCCCTCTTTTTTTGTTTTTTGGGAATAATTTTTTTTTGCTTGCCGTACAGGAAATTGTTTATATCTTCAAAGCCAACAGATTGTTTGCCCAAAGATCAGTCTGACTTTTTTCCGCCGAATATCCTTCGTAAAAATTTATGTAAAGCTTTCCGTAGCTTACCAGAACTACTTAATCTTTTTCCGGGCAGAAAACTTTGATGTTGCGAATTGTATAAACCTTGTAATACTAACATGCTGTGTGCATGATTGTGATTACCGGTGAGCCCTATAGCTGAGATCATTGAATGAGTGTCATTAAACAAACGATTGTAACCTCGGGATTGGATTATTTATTTTATCGAAATGGAACCAGGATGAACAATGGAATAAAAGCCGGTAACTATAAAGGGTGTAGTTATAGTAATAAGATGTAAAGGTTTTTTACGGGAAAGACTTTTATTTACAATAAAAAAGGTAATGTTGTGATTGTTAGACAGGTAGGTTAAAGCTGTTCTATAATGAAGAAAAGATTTTGATTTTCCTGTATTTTATGTGTAAAAATGAGTAAACTCGCATACTATTTTTATTACAAAAAAAACAGTGAGATAAAATTTTTTTTTAACTGATAAATATAGATATTCGCCATCCTGTCCAACTTTTTTTACTGACATGTGTGCAAAGATTTTCTGGACTTTTTTTAGGAACAACAATAGTTAACCCGATATATAAACTGCCCACTGACTGATGGAGAAAAATGCTGAAAAAATCTGGACGAATTGTTTAAAGATCATCAAGGATATTGTTGAGTGGCAGCATTTCAAGACATGGTTTGAACCCATTAAACCGGTGTCATTAAAAAACAACATTCTTGTTATCCAGGTACCAAGCCAGTTCTTTTTTGAATACCTCGAAGAGCATTACGTAAATTTATTGGCAAAGACTTTGAAGAGAGAACTGGGTAAAGAGGCCCGGCTTGAATACCGCATTATGGTGGACAGTGGTAATAGCAAGAATAAACCACTTACAATGGATGTAACTGGCCAGGGATTCAAAACTTTTTCAAACAACGAGATGGACTTCCCTTTAGTTATCAATAACCCTGTAAAGAATCCTTTTGTTATTCCGGGTCTGAAAAAAATGCAGATCGATCCGCAGCTGAATCATATGTACACCTTTGATTCTTTTGTGGAAGGCGACAGTAACCGTGTAGCCCGCCGTGCCGGTAAGACCGTTGCTGAAAAACCGGGGGCCAATTCTTTTAACCCGCTGGTAATAT
>JAATGJ010000023.1 GCA_015654695.1 Chitinophagales bacterium
GGCCAACATCCAGGTGCATACCACGGTAAGCGAAACGGGGTGCGTCGTTTATCGTAACAGTATTGATGGCAAAAGGAGGTCTGTTGCTATCTCTTATTTCTACCGGTAATAATTGAATAAGAGTTTGTATCCCGTAAAAAGTTCCCGAAGCAGTTTGTCCCTGTATGGAAATACTTTTTGTAGTTACAATTAGTGAATAGGCTCCTTCTTTTCCAGGAACCAGTGTTTGCAATGTCGTTAACTGAATATAGTTTGACGCAGCAACTTTTGCTTTTTTAAGTTTGAACCCAAAATATTGTTTCAGGTATTCATTTAAAAAATCGGCGGCATTATCATCCACCCCGTTTTTGACAACAATAACAGTGGATGTATTGAGCGGGAAATTGCCTTTCCCAGGTTTTATTTCTGCAGGTTGGGGTATAATGTTTATTGCCTGTCCTAAAACAGAGAAAGGAACCAGCAGGTATATAAAGAAGTAAAGGGATAATCGCATAAAGTGTTTATTTCAGAGTGCCAATTTAGGACTTTGTGTAATGCTGTCAACTCCTTTTTTTTGGTTAGGTTTGAAGAAATTTAGTGTTTACCAGGGTAAATAAATTCTATGAGCAATAACAGGCAGATAATAGAGAAGTTCTATTCAGCTTTCCAGAAAAAGGATTATCAAACCATGAATGATTGTTACAGTGATGATATCGTTTTCAGCGATCCTGCTTTTGGTGTGCTGAAAGGAGAAGAGGTAAAGTCTATGTGGGAAATGCTTTGTAAGAATGCCAGGGATTTTTCCCTCGTCTTTTCCGATATTGAATCATTGGATGAAGAATATGCTACCTGCAAATGGATAGCTACTTATACTTTTTCAAAAACCGGAAGAAAAGTAGTGAATAAGATCAAAGCCTACATGAAGTTTTATGATGGAAAGATTGTAGAACACAGTGACGCCTTTCGTCTCAGTACCTGGATGGGCCAGGCATTGGGCTGGAAGGGAAAGTTATTAGGCTGGTCTGGATTTATGAAAAAGGCCGTCCAGAAAAATGCGAGAAAGAACCTGGAGAAATTTATGACGAAAAAAGGTCAATAGTGAATAAGAGTCCTCATTAACAGAGACTAATTCACCATTGACCGCTCACTATTCACCCTCTAATCTTCCAATACCCCAAACTTACCTGCATTCACATCTTGTATCGCTTCTTCTACCTCTTTCCAGGTATTCATCAGGAAAGGACCGTATTGTGCAATGGGTTCGTCAATTGATTCACCGGATAATACTAAAATAATCGCATCATCACTGGCTTCGATATTTATCAGTTCACCGTCATTTTTGAATAGAACAAAATGATCAGTAGCTACTGATTCGTCATTCACTACTGCATTACCTTCAACGACGAGTAAACCCGTATTATATTCCGAAGGGAAATTAAGTTCTGCCTTTGCACCTTTCTTCAACTTTGCATTATATACATACATAGGAGTAAAGGTGGATGCGGGACCTTTTACATTTTTATATTTTCCGGCCACTACTTCTATCACTCCTTTATCACCGGGCAATTGATATGTGCCCATCATACCATGAGTGACCTCCTGGTATTTTGGTGGTGTCATTTTATATTTGGCGGGCAGGTTGACCCACAACTGCACCATTTGAAATAAGCCGCCTGTTTTACTAAACGTTTCTTCATGGTATTCTTTGTGCAATAACCCTGAAGCGGCTGTCATCCATTGCACATCGCCTTCGCCAATGATGCCGCTATTGCCGGCGCTGTCATGGTGTGCAATACGTCCGTGATAGGCGATGGTCACCGTTTCAAAACCTCGGTGCGGGTGAACACCTACACCGCGCAGATGTTCTGAAGGACTAAAGTCCACTTTAGCACCATAATCCATCAGGAAGAAAGGGCTCATTCTTTTTTTATCAATCAGCCCGCCACCGGGAAAAAAACTATGTACCCGGAATCCATCACCCACCATGTGGGGTGGAGGCGGGGCTATTATTGCTTCTATAGATCTTTTATTTTTACTCATAACTACTCCTGAAATTTAAACGGGAACTTCCATTAATAATATTTCTGCATTACTGTCTGCGTTGATCTTTAGATCCTTTACATCAGTAATACCCAATCCGTCTCTACGGTTCAGTTTTTCACCATTGATCGTTACATCGCCTTCGATCACAAATGCGTAAACACCATTACCTTCCTTTTTCAATTGGTAGGATGTATTGAAATCTTTATCCAGTTTTCCCAAACTAAACCATGCATCCTGGTGTATCTGCACACCACCGTCATCAGTGCCGATTGGTGATACAACGGTCAGTAATTTGTTATGCTTATCAGCATCTGAAAAATTCTTCTGATCATATGCCGGTTTCACATTCTTTTTACTGGGGATTACCCATATCTGGAAAAACCTTACTTCTTTGTCAGCATTCTTATTTTTTTCACCATGCTGAATGCCTGTACCTGCGCTCATTACCTGCACATCTCCCTGGCGGATCACCTGTTTGTTGCCCATATTGTCTTTGTGTTCCAGCTCACCCACAGTAGGGATTGAAATGATCTCCATATTATCATGCGGATGGGCGCCAAAGCCCATACCTCCTGCAACGGTATCATCATTTAATACTCTTAATACACCGAAATGAACACGTTCCGGGTCATGATAACCAGCGAAACTGAATGTGTGATACGAATCTAACCATCCATGGTTTGCGTGGCCTCTTGTGCCAGCTTTGTGGAGAATGGTTTTCATAAAAAACTCCTTTTTTTATCCGTCTCAACTTCAGTGAAGACGGGTTTGTTTATTAAAATTATGATTACGCGATAGCTTCTTCTTTTACTACGTTTTCAGCCAACCAGAGGTACTCGGTTATAAAATTATGTACAGTATTTTTAAAGCCTTCATCAATCAATTCACCTTTATTATTGAATTTTTTGTCAATAACAGGTACGACCAATAAATAAGGCGAAGCGACCCCGAATAATGCGGCTACAAGCTGCAGCATTTGCTGGGCTGCACGCATACCACCCATTGGGCCGGGAGAAGCTGTTACTATGCCAAACGGTTTATGATGCTGCTTGGGAAAGTGGTCCAGCAAGTTTTTCATAGCCGGGGCATAGCTGCCATTATATTCAGGTGAAACAAGAATAAAGGCATCCGCTTCAAAAACTCTTTTGCTCAGTGGTTTGAATTCTGCAGGTGTATTGTCCACTGATGTAAAAACGGATTGCAGGGGAGGAAGGTTCCATTCCTGCATATCTATCAGCCCGATTTCGTGATGGGTTGTTTCTTTCAGTTGGTTGTACAGGTGCAAAGCCACTCTTTTGGTTACGCTATTATTCCTGGGGCTTCCTGATATGATTTCTATTTTCATGTGTGTATGGTTGATCGTGATTGTAAAATTAGATAAAAACAATGTTTAAACATCAAATTTCATTCCTTTGGCAATTAATTGGCTTTTTGTCAGGCAGAAGAGGCCTACATGGCAGGCGATTAGTTATCGAAATCAGAACGGCTTAGCTTTTTGTCAGCTTTCAGGTATATCCTTTAATTTCGATGACAAACTTTTAACAATGATCAACCGGAGAAAGTTCATTGCATTGTCAGCTTTCAGTTCAGTAGTCGGTATGCTTGGAAAAAAATTGTCGGCTGCTGAACCACTAACTGCTTTTAAAAAAGGCCCGATTGTCATTTCCACCTGGGATGCTGGAATAGAAGCTAACAAAGGCGCATGGAAAATATTACAAGCAGGTGGCCGTGCATTAGATGCAGTGGAAGCAGGTGTCATGGTAACGGAAGCTTCGCAAAACTGTTGTGTTGGCTTAGGCGCTAATCCCGACCGTGACGGATTTGTAACGCTCGATGCATGTATCATGGATGAATTATTCAATTGCGGAAGTGTAGCATTCCTGGAACGTATTAAACATCCCGTTTCAGTGGCAAGAAGAGTAATGGAAAAAACACCCCATGTTATGTTAGTAGGAACCGGCGCCCAGCAATTCGCCATTGCAGAAGGATTTCCGCTGGAAGAACAAAAGCTTTCGCCGGATGCGCAAAAAGCGTATGATAACTGGCTGAAGAATTCTGAATACAAACCGGTGATTAATGTAGAGAACCAGCCTGTCCGGCAGGCAGGTAAAGCTAATCATGGACCTTCCGCTCCGTCATTATTGGAGTCAGGCGAATGGAACCATGATACCATTGGTATGGTAGCTATGGATGCTAAAGGAAACCTGAGCGGAAGTTGTACCACCAGTGGTATGGGTTTCAAAATGCGTGGCCGTTTAGGCGATTCACCTATTATTGGTGCGGGCTTGTTTGTGGACAATGAAGTGGGCGCGTGCACCGCCACCGGGCAGGGAGAAGATGTGATTCGTGTTGCCGGATCACATACAGTGATTGAATTAATGCGCCAGGGTTTATCACCAGAAGCTGCTTGCAAAAAAACTATTGAACGTATAGTCAAAATAAAAAAAGAGAAGGCAAAAGATATACAGGTCGCTTTTTTAGCATTGAATAAAAAGGGCGAAGTAGGCGCTTATGCTATTCATAAAGGGTTTAGCTATGCGTTGAAAGCGGAGGGGATAGAAAGGTTAGTAACCGCAAAAAGTCTCTTTAATTAGGAGTTATAAGTTTGGAATTATGAGTTTAAACATTCTGGTATGAATGAAACAAAATATGTGATTGAAATAGCTACTTCAGATTTTACAACAACAAAATCAGCAGTGGAAGGTGGGGCGGACAGGATAGAACTTTGTGCCAATCTTGCTGAAGGCGGCACAACTCCATCTTATGGGCAAATAAAAAAATGCCGGGAAGCTTTTGCTGTTGAATTATATCCTATCATTCGTCCGCGTGGCGGGGATTTTTTATATACAGATGAAGAGTTTGAGATCATGCTGCATGATGTAAGATTATGCAAAGAACTCCGTTGCGATGGTATCGTGATCGGCTTATTAAATGCGGGTGGCCGGATTGATATAGCGAGAACAGCAAAGCTTATTGAAACAGTTTATCCATTAGGCGTTACGTATCACCGGGCTTTTGACCGCTGCCTTGATCCGTTTGAGGCCCTGGAACAATTGATTCAAACAGGCTGTGAAAGGATATTAACCTCCGGACAGCAACCCGCCGCACCGGATGGAGTTGAACTCATTGCTCAACTAAATAAATCAGCAGATGAACGAATCATCATTATGCCGGGAAGCGGGGTGAGGAAGGATAATATCAAAATGCTGGCGGAGAAAACAGGTTGTATGGAATTTCATTCTTCATTAAGAAGTAAAACAAGCAGTAAGATGGAATTTATTCATCCTGCTTTTGCTGGATCAGCCGAAAGTTATCAGAATAATTATATAGATGATGCTGAAGTAAAGGCTTTGAAGGAAAGCCTCATAAATTAAAATATAAAGCTTATTTATCCATCTATGCGCACCATCATCTTACTCTTCTTCTCCAACATCTTCATGACCTTTGCCTGGTATTATCATTTGAAACATGAAGGCTGGCCATTATGGAAAGCTATTTTGATCAGTTGGTTGATAGCTTTTATAGAATATTGCCTGGCTGTTCCCGCCAACCGGCTGGGAAATGCGGGAGGGTTCAATTTATTCCAGCTTAAAATAATACAGGAGGTCATCACCCTTGTGGTCTTTGGTTTCTTTGCAGTAGTAGTAATGAAAGAAACTTTTCACTGGCGCTATCTTGTCAGTTTCGCTTTTCTGCTCGGCGCTGTCTATTTTATGTTCACCAAAAAATTCGGATAAAAAGTACAACCTTCTTATTCAAACTCGTATTTCTTGTGCTGGTCTTTTTGCTTTTGCTTGCGGATGAGGTCAGATTTTATTTTATGGATCACAGCGCTGCCAAGGCATAACAGGCCGCCGTTGATAAGAACAACAGCTCCAAACGTCCAGAGATACCACTCTTCCTGCTTTGTTTTTAAAAATGATAAATAAGAGATAGCTACAATACCTCCGGTGGTGAATGCAAGGCCGATAAGCAGCATGGAGATATATTTTTGTCTGTGCCTGTTAGTCATGGTGATTAAGATTTAATGATTTCATAATGGCCCAAGGCAACAAAAATAAGGAAATAATCTTTTGTTAATTAAAAGCAATTATAAGTGTTAAACACCGGTCTTATTTCTACATTTAGCTTTTGTAAATTGAAGCTATGAAAAAAGCAATTAGTTTTCTTTTATTGTTGCACCTTGTTTGCTTACTTGCAGCGCAGGAAGCGCCTGAAGGCTTGTTCATCAACTCAAAAGCCCCTGATTTTAAGGCAAAAGACCAATATGGAAAAGAGGTGCGGTTGAAAGACCTGCTGAAGAATGGCAAGGTAATATTGATCTTTTACCGGGGTCAATGGTGTCCTTATTGCAACAAGTACCTGAAGAAACTGGAAGATTCACTGCAACTAATAAAAGATAAAGGCGCTGTTGTGGTGGCAATAACCCCGGAGTTACCGGAAAATATTTCTAAAACAGTAGAAAAAACAGGCGCAGACTATTCTATCCTCTATGATGAAGGACTTAAGATCATGAAAGCGTATGATGTAGAATTTGAAATACCTGAAAATGTACAGACCCGTTACCGCAATTCAGGGATCAGGATTGATGAGAACAATGGTAAGAACGGAAATTTTTTACCCATACCTGCAACCTATATTATTGATAAGGAAGCAAACATCACTTACCGGTTCTTCCAGGCTGATTATAAAAAGCGGCCATCAATAAAAGAGATACTGGATAACCTTGAAAAATAACTGTCAGTTCTCGAAATTAATTTTCGCCACTTTTCCATTTTCTCCTGCCAGGAAAACAGCGGAACCGTTCCGGGCAATCCGGCATACATGAAATCCTTCTTTACTGATCCATTTCCAGGTTTTACCGCCATCCATAGAATAATCTATTCCATTGATCCCGCAACTGATGATGTCTTTTTGTGATAAATATTCTACACAACTCCTGTAACCATGCGGAGGCCTCTTAGGTGTATTCCATGTTTTGCCGCCATTGGTAGTATAGGTACAATTTTTTTCCGTTGATGAAGGATTACTGAAGTCGCCACCAACGATGATCATTCTTTTACTTGCTTTGACGGGATTACCATTATCAAATATATCAATCGAGTTAGCGCCGGTATTTTCTTTTCCCTGTATAATGGGTAAAGGGAATGCAGTAGTATTGGTAATTAATCTTGATCGTACGCCGCCACTGGCGATATAATAATTGCCATCCCTGTATAAACGGATATTACTGCCACTGGCTGCAAAGAACGCTTCGCCGCTATCGGCTTTTGGCCGCTGTGTATCGCTGGTTAATTCTTTCCACGTACTGCCATTGTCGGTAGTGAAGGCAAGAAATATCTTGTTATCTATCGGGTCGCCTACTACCAGGCCGTTTGCATAATCTGAAAAATCCATTGCATCCAGGAACATCCCTTTGGTCTTGTTTTCATACACTACTTTCCAGGTTTCACCACCATCATTTGTTTTTAAAATATAAGCCGGGGAATCTATTGCAATGATGATGGCGGTTTTACCATCAAAAGCTTCGATATCCCTGAACTCTTTCTTTTCAAAACCTTTTACTGTCATCCAGTTCCAGTTCTTTCCTGCGTTCAGGGTTCTGCCCACGGTACCATTGCTGCCGCTAACCCAGACCACATTATCATTTACTACACTCAGGCCGCGGAGATGGGTATTCGTTCCGGAAGCAACCATTATTAACTCCGGAGTTTGTGCAAAACTGCCTGAGTTGATTAGAAAGAGAATAAGTATTGGTAAGCTGAAAAAAGGGTATCGCAGGTTATATTTCTTCATGGTTAATCAATAATCAGTAAAATAATTCGTTTGAATGATAAATCAGGGGTGATTTGCCTGCCACGCATCATTTTCATTGCTAAAATAGTCTTATTTTTAACCTTAATCTCAACTGACCTTATATGAAAAAACGGTTATTATTCTTCTGCCTGTTTGGGACTCTTGTGCTGATCAATGCCTGTCAGAAGGAATATAGTTTTGAAAGTGGTTCTACTCCATCTGAAGGTACCCTGCAGGATGACGGAGCCGGGGATTGCCTGCCAAAAACAGTTAGTGGGGCTTATGCGGTAGGTACGGCACTGGTAGGTACAACCAATTATATGGAAGTGCAGGTGGATGTGACCAAGACAGGTTCTTACTCAATTTTTACAGATACTGTAAATGGTATTTATTTTCGTATTACCGGAGTTTTTACAACACCTGGTCTTAATACGGTACAGTTTAAAGGTTTTGGTACACCTGTGGCTGCCGGCATAAGTAATTTTATTGTAAGCTATGGCAGCACTCAATGTTCTATTGCAGTTACGACTTCCGGCACGCTTGGAGCTTTTACATTAGATGGCGCTCCGGGTGGTTGTATGGGAGCAGTGCCGTCTGGTATTTATACGGCAGGTACGGCTTTAACAGCTGCAAATACGGTAAGCATAAATGTAAACGTAACTACATTAGGGGCATACAGTATTTCATCCACCTTGTCGAATGGAATCACTTTTACCGGGTCAGGAATATTTACTACTACCGGTGCACAGCCCGTGATACTTACAGGAACAGGAACACCAGCTTCATCAGGCAGCACTAACATTCCTATAGTGTCCGGTACTTCAAGCTGCAATTTCAACATTGATGTACTGGGATCTCCCACTGCAGCGACCTTTACCCTGGATTGTACAACTGCTGTCATAAACGGTACTTATACACAGAATACGGCGCTTGCAGCTGCAAATACCATTACATTAGGAGTCAATGTAACGGCAACCGGAACTTATACGGTGTCTACAACTGCTACAAACGGAATGACTTTTTCCGCTTCCGGAACATTTACTACTACAGGGGCACAAACAGTTACATTAGCGGGAACAGGAACACCTACCGTAGCAGGAGCTAATACAATACCTGTAACAAACGGCACTGCATCCTGCAACGTAACTGTGACTGTAGTTGCAGCAGCAGGAGCAGCAACATTTGCCGTCAATTGCGGTACTGCTGTTGTCAATGGAACATATACTACTGGTACAGCGCTTACTGCCACTAATACTGTAACAATTGGTGTCACAGTAGCTACCATTGGAAGTTATACGATCACGACTACCCTTACAAATGGAATGACTTTTTCCGCAACGGGAAATTTTGCAGCTACAGGTGCACAAACAGTAACATTAACCGGAACGGGAACACCTGCTGTGGCGGGAGCTAATACGATACCTGTTCCATCCGGGACGGCTCCCTGTAACTTTACTGTGACTGTAGTTGCAGCCGGGGGAGTTTCAACATTTACAGTGAACTGCGGTTCCGCTGTCGTCAATGGAACTTACATAGCAGGAACAGCGCTGACTGCATCTAATACAGTTACCATCAGTGTTAACGTGACTGTAATAGGAAGTTATACTATCGCTACAACCGCTACTAACGGTGTGACCTTTTCAGCCTCAGGAACTTTTACAACAACAGGGGTACAAAATGTAACTTTAATTGGTTCGGGTACTCCTTTAGCAGGCGGTACTCCTTCATCCGTAAACGGGCCATTCACTATACCTGTACCATCCGGGACCGCACCTTGTAATTTCTCACTAACGGTAAATTTCGGCACCTGGTCTTTTAAAGAGGGTGCTACTACTTTCTCAGGAACATTTTCTGATGCAGGATTTGATAATACTACAATTCCGGGACTACTCATATTTTTTATGGTTGATGAAACACCTACAGGTAATTATCTTGAAATAGATCTTGGAGATATATCAGGAACGGTAGCTAATGGTGAAACATACGATTGTGCCGCGGCGCTTCCAACTACTAATCCTGCTATTTTTTATTTTGAAGGACCACCACCTGCAAGTTTAATACTCTACCAGGCTGACCCACAAACGCTCCCCAATTCAATGGTTATTACTGTCACTACTCATAATACGGCTACTAAAACTATAACCGGTACATTTACAGGTAATGTACTGGATGGAAGCGCAACGCCAGTGCCCAAAACAATAACCCAGGGGGTCTTTACAGTTACTTATCCTTAACAAAATATTTTAGGCATATTACTGAAAAGAGCTGCTTTTAAATGGCAGCTCTTTTATTATTTAATTTAATGTCGTAATATTAAAAGCCTTTCTTCTCCGCTGACTTCAACGGGGGTAATTTAAAATTATCCAAAGCGCTTTTTTGCGAGATCATTTTTTCTATTTCTTCTATTTTTCGCGGGGCAAAATGAGACAGTAATTCATATCCATCCTGTGTTATCAGTGCATCATCTTCTATCCTTACAGCGATACCCCACCATTTTTTATCACAGTTACTTCCTGACGAAATATAAATGCCGGGTTCTATCGTGATCACCATATCCTTTTTTATGCTGGTATAAGTGCCCCGATCATGTACGTCCATGCCTATATGGTGACCAAGACCATGCGGGTAATATTTGTTTGCTTCAGCTTTATCTTTTGCAATACCCAGTTTTATTAAACCTTCTGTAATGACATCCCTTGCTGCCTTTTCAGCGTCTGCCCATTTAGAGCCGTCTTTTAATGTTTTAAACGCCGCTTCCTGTGCATCATACACCAATTGGTAAATCATCTTTTCTTCATCAGAAAATTTGCCACCAGCCGGAACGGTGCGTGTTACATCCGCAGTGTAACCATGGTATTCAGCGCCTACGTCCATTAGTATCATGGAATTTCCCACTCTTGTCTTTGTATTTTCTTCATAGTGCAATACGCAGCCATTTTCTCCTGAGCCAATAATAGAGCCATAGCCAACTCCCTCAGCGCCGTATTTTTTATGAACGTATTCATGCAGTCCCTGTATTTCCAGTTCGGACATATCAGGACGAACAGCTTTCATTACTTCATTTTGTCCCAGGCAGGATATTTCTACCGCTTTGCGGATAAGATCCTTTTCTTCGGGTGTTTTTATTTCACGGAGTTTGGCTGTCATTTCGCGATAAGAGCGGTTATCAAACTTTTTTTCTTTTGAATAATCTTCAGGAAGAGCAGTTTTTTGTCTGAATAGCTGAATCATGTCAAACAAGTCGGATTTGTCCCGGGCGTCATTGGGTACATCCGCAGGTAACCTGTCAAATATAACCTTATCGAATTTTGTAAAATCAATATTGAAATTTTTAAAATCCTCCCCGTTGAGAGACATAGGAATCCCGAGTTTTTCTTTTGCTCCTTCTGCGCCTAATCTTTTGCCTGTCCACTGCTCCGCCTGCGCATTTCTTTTTTGAACAAATAAAACTTCTGAGTAAGTATTACCAGCGGAATCTGTTTGTTCATTTTTAAAAATCAGTAAAAGCGAATGAGGTTCCTTGTACCCGCTGAAATAATACATATCAGGACTGGCATGGTACAGGTACTCAACATCGTTGGAGAAACTGCGGGTAGGGTAAGCGAATACAGCCATAACGGAATTATCCGGCATCATTTGGCGCAAGGCCTCCCTGCGTCCTGCATGAAAGGATGCGGAGAGATAATCTTTTGGCAGATCATCTTCTTCCCGGCTAACCGGGGCGGGTTGTGCGAATAAATAAGTGCAGGAAAGAAAGGAAACAGCAAAGAATAAAATTCTTTTTGAAAAAGCGGTGTGCATAAAAAAAGTGATTGAATGATCTAAAAATAATCATTTCAATCACTTTCGTGGATAAAAATACATGAACGGCTTGTACCAGCTCTTAATCTTCATCATCTTCTTCTTCCTCTTCAGAATATTCATCTACACTTTCGTAGTGTTCTTCCCAGGCCTTAACAGCCTCGTCCGTCAGGCATTCAATGATGTCGAACAATGGATCCTTTTTCAGTTTCCATTCTGTAGCCGTTGGATCGTCAAAGCGCTGAATAAAAAGACAATGGTCCGTTTGTACCACTACTTTGATCAGCGTGATGTCTGAATCTTCTTCTTGCTTTACCAGGTAATAGCACCCGTTTTCCAGCAGGTCATAGGTATACATAACCCCTCCGTTTTTTAATTGTTCTTATAAATCTTAAATCAATTCGTCAGCGTCTGTGAATGGGTAGTAAATAAAATTCAACAGTTTCTCTTTTCAATTTTTATCCGGGGAATTAATGGGTTGGAAGTACGAAGTAAAATTAGGGATTTGGGTGATTGATAATATCTAATTTTTTGCCCATTTTCAACAAATTTTGGGGTCAGATTGGCCGGGGTTTGACAATCATGCAGTTATGGAAAATGCCTGAAAAACTGCTGGAAATCCCTTATAGAATGGACAAATTAATTTCTAGAGAGACGGGGATGAAGCCGACCCTATAAAGCTAAAATCCCGCCTCACACATGAGTGGGACGGGATTTTAGCCGTTACGTAACTTCAGCTGAACATACATGTCTTTTTACATTCTTTTTTCTTTTCCTGCTTATCAGTCTTTTTTTCGATCGCCTGTTTGTTGCTGCTGTTTTTACTAAGGCTGGCATACGCAATAGCGCCAATGCCGGCTACAAGAACAATAGCTACCAGAATTTTTTTCATACTGAATGATTTTGTGAATAAAAGTTACGATCATTTTTTTAGCCGTAAAAAAAATTTAGACGAGTGGCATTATTTGAAGGATGAATCACTATAACCATAAAGAAAAAGCCTTGCAGATTTTTTCTGCAGGGCTTTTTCTTGTGACCCCCCTGGGGCTCGAACCCAGGACCTACTGATTAAGAGTCAGTAGCTCTAACCAACTGAGCTAGGGAGTCATTCTTTTTATATGTCTTCCTCCGATAAACTTCAAAGGATTGCAAATATAAGAGAGATTGCTGAACTGGCTGATGTCTTCTTGCATCTTTTGTTCCAGGACTTTTGGCACTGTCAATCGAGTAAAGGAACTGGCGATGTATACTCACGGAAAATTTCCCCATGCCATTTTATTCTTAACTAATGCATTCTCAAATTCTCCGGGCAATTGGTTATTTTCAGCAGTCAGGTGAGGGCATGATACGAAGTTAAAAAAGAAAGCCCTTCTCATGTAACACGAGAAAGGGCCCTTTGTTTTGGTGGTGAGATCGGTGACGAAATAAATTCTACTGCTTGACGATCTTTTGGCTAACAGATGAGCCATCGCTATGTTCAGCACGAACGAGATAAATACCAACCGGCAGTTCTTTAACGGTAATTGTATTGGTATGAGATTCCAATTTTTTTTCTGCCACTATTTTACCTGAAAGATCAAAGATGGTTGCTTTTGAATAAAATTTTTCGCTGCCTTCTTCATTGATGATACGTACCTCGTCAGTTGCAGGATTGGGTGAAAAGCTAATACCTTGTTTAAATTTATTTTGATTTTCTCTTCTGAGCATAACCGTCACAACTTCAGAGTAGCCTGTTTGACTAAGGTCACCATCTATATGTCTTAACCGGTAATATTGCCTGCCTTCCAGGTTATTCTTATGCGTGTAAGAATATTCATCCAATGATAAAGCGCTTTTTTTACTGCTGATGGAATCAATATCTCTCCAGTCGCTTCCATTCAGGCTGTGCTGGATATAAAATGCCTTGTTATTATATTCTGTAACTACCCATTTCAGTACTATACTATTGTTTTTTGCTTCGGCACTAAAGACATTCCAAAATACCGGTGGGGCTGTGACCATGGAAGCCTCCCTGCCAAAAGTGAATGTGGTGATCGTGAGCATCAGCAAAGCGCCGATAAATAACCTGGATGTCTTACTAGTAAAAATTGCAGTGACCAGCTTCATGTTTTATAGGTTGAGATTAAAAATTCAATTACTATACCGGGGGTTAATTTACCAGTATGTGATCAGCCGGTTTTTAAAGGAGATGGATCATTGAACTAATCGGATCGTTTGCTTACAGGTAATTTGATGCGGGGATGATGAAGTGAAGTTTCTACAGGTAATTTTACTTATAGAGAAGACTGTTATTCATCATAAGGTTCGGATCAACTACGATGTAAATTTAACAGTAAAAATCGCATATCTGCAATAGGAAAACTACGGCTTAGCTGAATCTTTTTTCAAAAGATAAAGTAAGCCTTTGATAAACAAAGGAGTGTTGTGAAAAGAAAATCAGGCTGCTTTTAATTATTGAATACGCAATGATAAATACAGATGTGACTTTTAATTGTGAAAGCCCTGTTTCTTTTGACCGGGCAGCGTTTCACGTAGAACGAAACGTAGTTTTACAAGTGTATAATCTTCAGCTTTTCATTCATTTCTTTGCTGTATTTCTTTACTGTGAAATTTAGAAGATCACAAGTGTTTTTAAATGAAATAGCCATAATGAGAAAAGTGGAACAACCGGGTAGGGATATAAAATTATCAGTGATGTAAATTTCATTACTTTATTAAATCAGAAATTTAAAATGGAATACGAGGGTTTATGCAATTTAATCAACGGGTTTAAAAATATATGTGGATGGTTCAGGAGCGAACACGATTCTGAAAGAAATACCAGGTTCCATAATATTAGCCAGGACAGGCATCTCTGTGTAAATACGCAAAGGACAATGACCAGGTAACTCCAGCCCGGAAAATAAATTTTTGTATTCCAAATAACTCTTTACTTTTGCGCCAGATAAAACGACAATGATTCAAAACACGCATACACATCATCATCATCTTGCTCACGCGGTAAGCTGTGATGGTATTATGTAGTTTGTAAAATATACATGAACTTTTCCAGGGCTTACCAGATACGGTAAGCCCTTTTATTTTAATACAGATTATGAAACTAAAGATCGCTGTTCAAAAATCAGGAAGATTGTACGAAGACTCATTGCGGCTTTTAAAGGAGTGCGGTATCACTATTGCCAACGGAGGCAACAAGCTGAAAGCGGAAGCAGCTAATTTTCCTATTGAAGTGTATTTCCTGAGGGACGATGATATCCCTCAGTACGTAGAAGACGGAGTGGCAGATATTGGTATTGCCGGCGAAAACGTTGTCTATGAAAAAAGAAAACAGGTGGATGTACAGGAGAAACTCGGCTTTGGTAAATGCAGGCTGAGTATCGCCGTTAGCAAAAATGAAACTTTCAGCCAGCCCTGGTTAAACGGAAAACGAATCGCTACAAGTTACCCGGTGTTGCTGCAGCAATACCTGGATAAACAAAATATCAGCGCCGAGATTCATGAGATCAGTGGCAGTGTTGAGATAGCGCCGGGTATTGGCCTGGCTGATGCTATCTGTGACCTGGTAAGCAGCGGTTCTACCTTACTCACTAACGGATTGAAAGAAGTGGAAACGATCTTATTTTCCCAGGCTGTATTGATCAGTAGTAAAGAATTAAGCAGTGAGAAAGAGAACCTGGTGCAAAAGCTCCTGTTCCGTATCAGGGCTGTACAAAAGGCGAGAAACAACAAATATGTTTTATTGAATGCACCGGATAATAAACTGGAAGATATCATAAAACTGTTACCCGGGATGAAAAGCCCGACTGTATTACCGCTGGCTACAAAAGGATGGAGCAGTGTACACAGTGTTTTACAGGAAGACGATTTCTGGGACATTATCGAACAACTGAAAGCGGCAGGTGCGGAGGGAATACTGGTTGTTCCTATTGAAAAAATGATCATTTAAATGTTATGAAAGTTTACATTAACCCGGATCGGAGGGAATGGGGTCACATCACAGCGAGACCAGTGATGGACACAATGTCATTGCAGGATACAGTAAAGGCTATACTGCAGGATGTAAAAAAGAATGGTGACGAAGCAGTGAAGAATTACACGTTGAAATTTGATGGGATGATAGTTGAGCAATCAACAGTAAGTGATGAAGAAATAAATGAAGCTTCGCGATCAGTATCCCCGGAATTAAAAAGGGCAATTGAACTTGCTGCAAACAATATTCATCGCTTTCATGAAAAGCAGCTACAACAACCGGAGATCATTGAAACAATGCCCGGAATAAAATGCTGGCGCAGGTCAGCAGGTATTGAAAAAGTGGGATTATATATCCCCGGGGGAACAGCTCCTCTTTTTTCTACGGTTCTGATGCTGGGGATTCCGGCAAAACTTGCCGGTTGTAAGGATATTGTTTTGTGTACACCACCTGGCAAAAATAATAAGGTCAACCCGGCTATTTTATTTGCAGCGCAATTAGTGGGTGTGACAAGAATTTTCAAAGCAGGCGGTGTTCAGGCAATAGCGGCCATGGCTTATGGAACAGCCACTATTCCGGCCGTGTATAAAATATTTGGTCCCGGTAACCAATATGTAAATTGTGCAAAGCAACTGGTACAACTGGATGGCATAGCTATTGATATGCCGGCCGGCCCAAGCGAAGTTTGTGTACTGGCTGATGAAAGCTGCAATCCTTCATTTGTTGCGGCCGATCTTTTATCGCAGGCTGAACATGGTACTGACAGCCAGGTGCTGTTAGTTTGCAATGCAGAAGCAATAGTAAAGCAGGTGTCGGAAGAATTAGAAAAGCAATTGAATGATCTGCCACGCAGGGATATAACAAAACAAGCATTGCTAAATAGTAATGCTGTTGTTTTATCAAATATGGATGATTCAATTGACCTGGTAAATCAGTATGCTCCCGAACACCTGATCATTGCCTGTAAGGATGCAGAAAAAATTGCTGATAAAATTGTAAATGCCGGGTCCGTCTTTATTGGTAATTATTCCCCGGAAAGCACGGGTGATTATGCGAGTGGAACTAATCATACTCTACCGACAAATGGATTTGCCCGCAGCTATAGCGGAGTAAGCGTTGATAGTTTTGTAAAAAAGATTACCTATCAGCAGATCACGAAACAGGGACTACAACAAATAGGGAATGCGGTAGAGGAAATGGCGGCAGCAGAAGGATTGGATGCGCATAAGAATGCAATAAGCATCAGGTTAAAAAAATGATCAGTTAATTGATTGAATATAGTTAAACAGGTAATCATGAGTTTTGATGTAAATAAATTGGTACGTGATAATATCAGGGAACTTACTCCTTATTCTTCTGCAAGAGATGAATTTCACGGGGAAGCAAAGGTATTCTTAGATGCCAATGAGAACAGCATGGGGTCACCACTGATAAAATGGTACAACCGCTATCCCGATCCTTATCAAACGGATCTGAAAAAAGCAATCAGTAAAGTAAAGGGTATCGCTGCCGAACATATTTTTTTAGGCAATGGCAGCGACGAATGTATTGACCTGCTGTACCGGTGTTTTTGCGAACCAAAGAAAGATAATGTGATCATTTGCCCCCCCACTTATGGTATGTACGAGGTAAGCGGTAATATTAATGATGCAGAAGTAAGAAGGGCTCCGCTGCTACAAAGCTTCCAGTTACATATCGGCCAGATCGAAGAGCTTGTGGATGAGCACACAAAAATGATATGGATATGCTCTCCTAATAATCCAACAGGGAATTCGATGAAGAGGGAAGACATTGAAACCCTGCTCAATAATTTTAACGGGTTGGTAGTAATTGATGAGGCGTATATTAATTTTTCAAAACACAAATCATTTATACAGGAATTGCCGGATTATCCCAACCTGGTAGTGTTGCAAACTTTCAGTAAGGCGTGGGGACTCGCTGCATTACGATTGGGGATAGCATTTGCCTCTACCGAAATTGTCAGACTGCTCAATAAAATAAAGCCTCCTTATAATATCAACCAGGCCACGCAGGAACTTGCTACGCAGGCATTAGAAGAGATCGGACAGGTGAATGATATGATCAAAGAATTGGTAGGCATGAGAGACGCCCTGGTAAGAGTATTTGAAAGCATGCCATTGGTAGAGAAAGTTTATCCTTCTGACGCCAATTTTTTATTGGTCAAAATAAAAAACGCAAGAAAGATATACGAATACTTATTGACAAAGGGAATAGTAGTACGTGACCGGAGCAACGTACAGTTATGTGATAATTGTTTGCGGATCACTATTGGTACGGAAGATGAAATAACATTACTGGTGAAGGCGATCAGGGAATATTCAAAAAAATAGCCAATGAAAAGAGTTTTGTTTATAGACAGGGATGGCACGCTTATTAATGAAGCGCCGCCCACTTATCAGTTGGATTCATTTGATAAGCTGACATTTTATCCCGGTATGTTTGAATACATGGGCAGGATCGCCCGGGAACTGGATTATGAATTGGTAATGGTTACCAACCAGGATGGATTGGGAACGGCTGTTTTCCCGGAGGAAACATTTTGGCCATTGCATAACCTGGTGATGAAAAGCCTGAGAGGCGAAGGAATACATTTTTCAAAAGTTTTTATTGATAAAACATTTCCGGCTGACAATGCACCCACACGAAAGCCGGGTACAGGAATGCTTACAGAATATCTTGATAACATTGATTATAATATTGAAAATTCATTCGTGATCGGCGACCGCATTACCGATATTCAGTTAGCAAAGAATTTGGGATGCAAAGGGATATGGTTAAATAATGATCCGTCATTAGGCGGTGGAGAAATAAAAGATAAAGCAGAAGAACTCAGGCAATCAACTGTGGCATTGGAAACCACTAACTGGAGCGACATATATTCATTTCTGAAATCAGGTTTAAGAAAAGTGACCCATGAACGTAATACCAATGAAACAAAAATTAAAATAGAACTAAATGCTGATGGAAACGGGATAGCGGCAATAAACACAGGGATTGGTTTTTTTGATCACATGCTCGAACAAATCGCCCGCCATGGGAAATTGGATTTAAAAATAGAATGCAAAGGAGACCTGCATATAGATGAACATCATTCTATAGAAGATACGGGTATTGCTTTAGGCGAAGCTTTTGCAAAAGCATTAGCCGATAAAAAAGGAATGGAGCGGTATGGGTTCGCGTTGCCGATGGATGAGACGGAAGCAAAAGTATTAATAGACTTTGGCGGAAGACCCTGGATAGTCTGGAACGCTGAATTCAAGAGAGAAAGGATAGGAGAGATGCCTACGGAGATGTTTTTTCATTTCTTTAAATCGTTCAGTGATGCGGCAAAATGCAACCTGAATATAGACTGTAAAGGAGAAAATGAACACCATAAGATAGAAGCGATCTTTAAAGCATTCGCCAAAGCCATCCGTATGGCGGTAAAAAGAGATCCGTTTACTAATTACCTGCCCAGTACAAAAGGAGTGTTGTAAATGAAAATAGTTATTATCAAATATAATGCAGGCAATATTCAATCAGTTCTATTTGCATTGGAAAGAATAGGGATTGAAGCAGAGGTGACAGACGATACTGCGAAAATTCAACAGGCAGACAAAGTGATTTTTCCCGGCGTAGGAGAAGCCAGTTCGGCGATGCAATACCTCAAGGAAAGAAAACTGGACGTGGTAATAAAAGGTCTGAAACAACCTGTATTTGGTATTTGCCTGGGCATGCAGTTGTTATGTAACTATTCAGAAGAAAATGATACGGATTGTCTTGGAATTATTCCGGTGAATGTGAAAAAATTTCAGCCTGGTTTGAATCAAACTGAAGTTTTTAAAGTGCCACAGATCGGATGGAATAACATCTATGACCTGCGGTCGCCATTATTTGAAGGAGTTGAAAGGAATAGTTATATCTATAATGTACATAGCTATTATGCTGAAGATAGTGAATACACTATCGCAAAATGCAATTATGCAACAGAATATGCGGCGGCTATTAAAAAAGATAATTTCTACGGTGTGCAGTTTCATACGGAGAAGTCGGCAGCAGTTGGAGAAAGGATATTGAAAAACTTTATTGGACTATGATCATTATTCCGGCAATAGATATTATTGATGGTAAATGTGTCCGGCTGACGCAGGGAGATTATGCACAAAAAAAGATATATAATGAGCATCCGCTGGAAGTAGCAAAGCAATTTGAAGACGCGGGATTAGCGCGTTTACATCTCGTTGACCTGGATGGTGCGAAAGCCGGAACGGTCAAAAACTGGAAAGTATTGGAAACGGTTGCTGGTAAAACTTCGTTGATCATAGATTTTGGTGGTGGGATAAAAACGGATAAAGATGTGCAGATCGTTTTTGATTCAGGAGCGAAGCTGGCAACCGTAGGAAGTATTGCGGTGAAGAATGAAGACGAGTTAGTGAAATGGTTTTTGCGGTTTGGTGCTGAACGATTTTTGTTAGGTGCAGATGTGAAGGATGAAAAGATCGTTATACATGGCTGGCAGGAAACTTCAGATATATGGGTCTATGATTTTATCGAAAAGTATAACCAGCATGGAGTGAAACAATTGTTTTGCACGGATGTAAGTAAAGACGGAAAGCTGGAAGGGCCGGCAATTGACTTGTATAAAAATATTATTGGAAAATTTCCTCAATTGAATTTTATCGCCAGCGGAGGCGTTAGTTCGATAAAAGACCTTATTGAATTAGAACAGATCGGCTGCAAAGGGGTGATTGTTGGAAAAGCAATTTATGAGAACAGGATAAGCCTTGATGACCTTACAAGACTTAATGACAACTGATGTTAACAAAACGAATTATACCATGTTTGGATATTAAAGACGGAAGAACCGTAAAGGGAACCAACTTCGTTGACCTTCGTGATGCCGGAGATCCCGTTGAACTTGGGTCTTTGTACGCAAAGCAAGGCGCTGATGAATTAGTTTTTTTAGACATTACAGCAACAGTGGAGAAAAGAAAAACATTGGTTGAATTAGTCAGAAGAATTGCCAGGCATGTCAACATTCCTTTTACAGTAGGGGGTGGTATCAGCAGCGTGGCCGATGTAAATGCTTTACTGGAGAATGGAGCTGATAAAATATCTGTGAATACGGCTGCTTTTAAAAACCCCGGACTGATCACAGCGCTGTCGAAAGAATTTGGTAGCCAATGTGTCGTATTGGCTATTGATACAAAACTGGAAGATGACGGAGAATGGTATGTATATCTGAATGGCGGCAGAAAAAAAACAGCAATTAAAGCAAAAGATTGGGCCAAACAGGGTGTAATGCATGGTGCCGGTGAAATACTGCTTACTTCTATGAACCATGATGGAACCAAACAAGGCTTTGCTATTGACATTACTAAATATATGGTAGAGAATTTGTCCGTGCCGGTGATTGCCAGTGGAGGCGGTGGCAAGATGGAACATTTCAAAGATATATTTGAGAAAACCGGGGTTGATGCAGCCCTCGCAGCCAGCATCTTTCATTTTAATGAAATAAGCATTCCTGATCTGAAAGATTATTTAAAAAGCAATAATATCCTTGTAAGAAAATAAAAGTTATGACTATTGATTATTCAAAATATGCGGATGGTTTGGTGCCCGCCATTGTGCAGGATGACCGGACAGGCAAAGTGCTGATGCTTGGCTTTATGAATGAAGAAGCCTTGCAAAAAACAATTGATTCCGGTAAAGTGACTTTTTACAGCCGCACAAAAAGAAGGTTATGGACAAAAGGAGAAGAAAGCGGCAATTTTCTTACGCTGAAAAGTATTACTCCTGATTGTGATAATGATACCTTGCTGGTAAAAGCGATGCCTGCAGGCCCCGTTTGCCATACGGGAGCAGATACCTGTTTTAATGAGACCAACAAAAGTATTGACTTTATCTACCTGCTGGAAGAAGTAATAGCGGGCCGCCAGCAAAACCCGGTGGAAGGATCTTATGTGTCCGGGTTGTTTAAAAAAGGAATGAATGGCATTGCCCAAAAAGTAGGGGAGGAAGCTGTCGAATTAGTCATTGAATCAAAGGATAATGAAGATGATAAATTTTTGGGAGAGGCGGCCGATCTGTTATTTCATTATTTGATATTGCTCAGGGCTAAAAACCACAGCCTGAAAGAAGTGACGGATGTATTAGAAAAAAGACATGTTAAATAAAATCAATTTTTAAAATTTTGGCTTTCTGCTCATGTGCCTGACACCGACTATTGCTACGTTCTTTTTTTCAATCCCATAGATTATCAAAAAAGGAAATCTCTTTATTTTGAATCGCCGGAGGTTTGTATTGATACTGCTAAAATATAAAGGGTTTATTATAAGCTGGGACAGGCCTTTCTCTACTTCCTCCAGGAATTCATAGCCCAAACCTGGTTTTTGTTTTTCATACCATTCAAAAGATTCCAGCATATCTTCAGTTGCTTCGGGTTGTATGATCAACTTATACATTATCCCGGTTTTTTCTTGCTGGTAATAATAGCTTTTGCTTCCTCCCAGGTATGGCTTTTGCTTTTGCCACTTTTATAATTTTCCCAGCGTTCTTCCAGCATCTGCATCTCAGCGTCATTTAACTCATATTCTTTTTCATCATCATTATACTCGCGGGCGATGGCATACATAAGTTTTAAGAGTTTTTCATCACCTGTTTCAATGTATTGTTGAAGTTTTTGCTTTATTTCCGCTGTACTCATAAATCTGGTTTAAACAAATTTAATCATTCCGGCCGGGAATGTAAATTCACAGATTCTTTTTTCCACATTCGTTAATAACTCAAATTCCCAAAGGCAAAGCTCGTTTTGGTATATTTGCCCGATTGTAAGTGAGTGTTTCCCGCAAAGACCATAAAGAAGCGGTGGCGTAACGAAGCTGATCAGAAATCCGAAGCCGGGAAACTAAAAAATATCTTAGAAAAACGTTAGTGAGACATGGCAAAAGAAAAAGAGGTTAACCTTTTCGACTACAACGAGGACAGCATTAAATCCCTTGACTGGAAAGAACATATCCGTCTGCGGCCGGGAATGTATATCGGTAAGCTGGGTGACGGTAGCAGTCCTGACGATGGTATCTATGTACTGGTAAAGGAAGTGCTGGACAACTGCATTGATGAATACACGATGGGTTATGGCAAAATGGTGGAACTGACCATCGAAGGCAAGGCTGTAACGATACGTGACTATGGCCGCGGCATCCCGCTGGGAAAAGTAGTGGATGTAGTAAGCAAGATCAATACCGGCGCCAAATACGACAGCAAGGCTTTTCAGAAATCCGTTGGTCTGAATGGTGTGGGTACAAAAGCGGTGAATGCATTAAGCCAGAATTTTAAAGTAACTGCTGTACGTGAAGGCAAGGAAAAAACGGCGGAATTTGCAAGAGGTGTTTTAATAAAAGAACATAAGGAAGCAAAGACCGGTGAACAAAATGGCACACTCGTAACATTTATTCCTGATGAAACGGTTTTTAAGAATTTTAAATTCCATCCTGAGTTTTTAGAAAGCCAGATATGGAACTATTGTTTCCTGAACGCCGGGTTGAAGATCATCTTCAATGGCAAAAGTTTTGTCAGTAAGAATGGCTTGCTGGACCTGCTGCAGCGCAAGACCAATGAAGATGAGATACGTTATCCTATTATTCATTTAACAGGAGATGATATTGAAATAGCGCTTACGCATAACAATGATTATGGCGAAGACATTTACAGTTTTGTCAATGGGCAGCATACTACACAAGGTGGTACGCACCAGCAGGCATTTCGCGAAGCGTATGTAAAAACGATACGTGAGTTCTTTAAAAAAGATTATGATGCGTCGGATGTACGCACAGGTATTGTGGCGGCAGTTTCAGTAAGAGTGGTAGAGCCGGTGTTTGAATCACAAACAAAAACAAAACTGGGTTCTGTAAACGTAGAGCCGGAAGGGGCGAGTATGCGGCAGTTTGTAGGTGATTTCCTGGCAAAGGAGCTGGACAATTACCTGCATAAGAACCCGGCGATAGCTGATGGCTTAAAGAAACGTATTGAACAAAGTGAACGGGAAAGAAAAGAAATGGCCGGTATTAAAAAACTGGCGAATGAAAGAGCGAAGAAAGCTAACCTGCATAATAAAAAACTAAGGGATTGCCGTTTTCATTTGAATGATGAACCACCTAATAAAGGGAAAGAAGAATTTGTTGCCAAGCAAAATGAAACAACCGTTTTCATTACCGAAGGAGACAGCGCCAGCGGATCTATTACCAAATCAAGGAATGTAGAAACACAGGCGGTATTTAGTTTGCGTGGTAAGCCGCTCAACTGTTTCGGACTGACAAAAAAAGTGGTGTATGAGAATGAAGAATTCAATTTATTACAACATGCCCTGAATATTGAAGAAGGCCTGGAAGGATTGCGGTTTAATAATGTGGTGATCGCTACCGATGCTGATGTGGATGGTATGCATATACGCTTATTATTGATGACCTTCTTCCTGCAATTTTTTCCAGACCTGGTGAAGCATGAGAAAGTGTATGTGCTGCAAACACCTTTGTTCCGTGTTCGCAATAAACAGGAAACTATTTATTGTTATGATGAAACGGAAAAACAGGCAGCTATAAAGAAATTAGGAACCAAGCCTGAGATCACACGGTTCAAAGGATTGGGAGAGATCAGTCCCGAAGAGTTTGCACGCTTCATTGGCGCTGATATGAGAAAAGAATTAATGCGATTGGAACAGGGAGATCATATCCAGCAATTGCTGGAATATTATATGGGCAAGAATACGATGGAGAGACAGGAGTTTATTATTGAGAATTTGAGAGTGGAGTTAGATACACCCCTTGTCTCGTAAAAGGAAGCAGATGCCAAATAATAAAAACAAATAATGGAAAAAGAACTTTTAAATAATCGTGACCTGCAGGGAGGATTTAGGAGGGTACTTGACGAAGCTTGATATAATACGTAAGACGAAGGCGCTGTTCATGAAATGGCGGTTGCATGGTATATTTGAACCATTCACAGGCTTTATGCAAAACCTTACTCACATGTCAAAAATGAGTAAGTGGAGAAGGAATACGAAAGTAAATGGCTATAATGACTGGTACCAGGGTAAATGGGATTATAACAGGAGAGAAAAGTTATACAATGCAGTGATCAGCCAGGAACAAATGGAGGCTTTGCCGGTAGATTATTTTGAGTTTGGAGTTTGCGGCGGCTACTCATTCAAATGGTGGCTGGAGCACAATAGTCATCCTGATTCCCGGTTTTACGGTTTTGATACCTTTGAAGGGTTGCCGGAAGATTTCGGACCATTTGCAAAAGGCACCATGGCGGCAGCGTTAGAGTCATTGAATGTAACAGATTCCCGGGCCAGTTTTTATAAAGGGCTTTTCCAGGATACATTGAATCCTTTTTTGGAGCAGTATAAAAGCAACCGGAGAAAGCTGATCCACATGGATGCGGATATTTTCAGCGCTACCTTGTTTAGCTTGTCGCAGTTGTATAAATATTTGAACGATGGCGATATCATCATGTTCGATGAGTTTGGGGTACCGGTGCATGAGTTCAGGGCATTTAAGATCTTTACGGAAAGTTTTTATATTAATTATGAAGTGATAGCTGCGGCGAATAATTATTTGTTTTTGGCAATTAAGATTAAAAAATAAACGATTGCCGGAAAGACGGAAAGGCGGAAAGAAAAGAATAAAACTTACGGCCGTCACGACTTTAAGGCAGATAAAAAAATGTTATGATACATATAGTTTTTAACGAATCAGAAGTTGAGCTGATGCAAAAAGTGATGGAGCTTGACGAAACAATTGCTGGTGAAGTAATACAGATCAAAGATGATTTTGCGGTCGGACCTTTGGTGAATACAGATACCGAAGAAGGCTGGCAGGCAAGAGTAGACTGGTGGAAAAACCTGCTCCAGAGAGCACCTTATAAGGAAATGCTTGCCGGTAGTTTTGATGACAGGCAAACGGTAAAAGAATTAAAAGACAAACTTGATGGTAATGCTGATGAGCAGGTATGGATATGGATGGGACAGAACCAGCATGATGTATGCGGTTATTATTGGTTGATATCGCACTTCAAAGATTACCAGGGAAGAATAATGACACTTTACATGAACAATCTTCCTTTCATCAATGAAAAGGGGCATATCTTTTACCCATCATGGCTGCATGAGATACAGCCTAAAGAATTTTTAAAAGCAAAGAAACTGGCAAGACCGGTTACTTCCAGCGAGTTTGAAGTGGACCCTGATGAATGGAAAAAGATCTGTGATGAGAACGCAACAGTGCGAACACTGGAAGGCGGTAAAAAATTATCTGGTAAAGACGAAACATTTTTTGATAATGAAATAGTAAAGAATGTAACAGGCGAGTGGCAGAAAGCATGGCGGGTATTGTCAAATACACTGCACCGCATGAAAATAAAAACAGGTGATGTGTTCGTGATGTGGCGAATGAAGGAACTGATCAATGCCGGGAAGATAGAAACGATGGGAGATACAGCTAAAGGCTGGAAAGACTTTGATGTAAAATTGAAAGGAGCCAGGCAGGCAGAGACTGCGGAATCTGAAGAAGCGACAGCGTAATTAATCATTATGAAAAATATCATCAGGCTGGAAGAAGCAGCTATGTTTATTGTTAGTCTGTATGCATTATACTATTTGGATGCTGATGGATGGTTTTACCCGCTGGTTTTTCTTGGGCCTGATATCAGTATAATCGCTTACACGGCTGGTAATATCCCCGGAGCAGCCATGTACAATTTCTTTCATCATAAGGCTATCGCTATTATTGTTTTCATGTTTGGCCTTTACCTGGGCAATGAACTGCTGATGATAATAGGTATCATCCTGTTCGGGCACTCTTCTATGGACAGGATGTTTGGTTACGGATTGAAATTAGACCGCGGGTTTAACTATACACATCTAGGAGTAATTGGAAAGAAGCATAAAAAATGAGCGCAGCAAAAAACAAATTAACAGAAGTTCAGAATAATGATTCAGGATTGCATGGCCAGTATAAAACATGGTTCCTTGATTATGCATCCTATGTAATACTGGAAAGGGCCGTACCTGCTATTGAAGATGGATTAAAGCCGGTACAGCGCCGCATCCTTCATGCCATGAAGGAAATGGATGATGGCCGTTTTAATAAAGTAGCGAATATTATCGGGCAGGCCATGCAATACCACCCGCATGGTGATGCCAGTATTGGTGATGCATTGGTGAATATGGGGCAAAAAGATCTTTTAATTGAAACACAGGGCAACTGGGGGGATGTAAGAACAGGTGATGATGCGGCGGCCCCAAGATATATTGAAGCCAGGCTGAGCAAGTTTGCACTGGAAGTAGCTTTTAATAATAAGACAACCGAATGGCAACTGA
>JAATGJ010000133.1 GCA_015654695.1 Chitinophagales bacterium
CTGCAGACAACAACAGCAGGCGACGCTGGCTGACAAAATACCCGTTGTTTGTTTTTTATCCCGCCTGCTAATCTCAGGCAACACGCTATCAATGGGCAGCAATCCCCATAATTACAAAAAATTTTTACTCACCGGTTCCGTGCAACTAAGACTTCATCGTTGGCACTTCGTGCCCGACGAAGTCTTAGTTGTTGGCGGTAGTTTTTTATGCGAGAGTTTTCTTACGAGAGATTACGCCTCTGGATTTTCTTGTCGTAGCTGCTTTCTTTTTGGAATGTTTCAGTTTATAGTTTATAATATACTCACTGATGGCTGCTTGTTCCTTATCTGTCAGCGGCTCACTTTTAATAATAAAGTCAACGCCTTTAGGTTCTTTTATGTGTCCCATGTTTTAACTTTTAAAATATTTATTAACTAATATTTCTGCGGATACAGTAGGTATTATCATTCTGTGTCCACCGAAATGATAAGCACCTAATGTTTTTTCATAATGCTCAATAAGCCTTGTCTTGGCTGTAAAAGATACGAAGCCGTCAAAGCCATATTGAAATGATAATTTGCAGGCATAGGCAACAAGATTCCCTGCAACTCCTTCATACAATTTATTTTTACCAATGTTGAAAGGAGCACTTTCAACTAAATCCATTAAAATATGGTCGGGTCGAATTGTTAGGCTAATGAGTCCTTGAATAATATCAGGATTGTTTACGATGGTCAATTTGTAAACCTCTTTTGAATTATTGGTTAATTCTGTTTTCCAGTTAAATTGCCAGCCATTTTTCTTGGTTATTAGTTTTGCATCTGCATTCGTGAATAAAGAAACTTCAGTCTGAAAACTGTCTCCTGAAATTGTATTCTGGATTGAGTTTGTGAGCCTGTCAATTACGAAATCCAGAGCTATTGCCTTTTGTTTTTTCACACCACAATTTACAAAAAATAAGGGAGAAACTGTGTCAAAACGGCTTTAAAAAAAGTTATTGTCCTGCCCCAAATCTTGAATTATCAATATAATTACTTAGGTAATTAAAGTATTCATTAAAAAAGTTTGATGCGCTTGAGATATGTGTCTTATATCCATCACATTTTTCCAATAAACTAAAGAATACGCTGTTAAGGTAGTAGTCATCTCTTGTTTGCAATGTCTTACCGATTGCATCGTCCCATGTATGCAATAAAATAACGGAAGTCATGAATATTGTTTCGGCTTTTGCAAATGTGAAGGAAGAACTGGAATGAATTACTGCTAAATAATCATTTGTTCCAGGGCGAACTCTTCTTTCAAAGGTTTCCCTAAGAAATTTATTAATCTTCTTTGAAGTCTGAGCTTTTTCAAAAATGTCTTTAAGCTTGATTTCTCTGTATTGCTTTTCAAAAAGTTTACAAGTTCTCTAAATGAAAGCAGGAATGGTACTGTTTCAATAATGTCATTCTTTGTCCTACAATAGGAATATTTTGAATTTTGAAAAGCTACAAGGGAATTCTGTTTGATACTTGAACTGTCGGTTAAAATTACCGCCAACATTAGCATTTCTGAATAAGACGAAACTACCAATTTTTTTAAATATTTGATTCTTAACAGTTGCGTATTTCGTATTGCCGGGTTTCGTAAATACAACTTATATATCGAGCTTTTCCCTTTGAATATCTTTCGTTGGTCTTAATGCTGAAATGACTTAAAAGGTCTTTGATATAGCGGATATCAATCCCCTTTTCTAACAGGTGAGCAGCAAAGCAAACCCCTATTCTCTTTGTCCGTGTGGAGTAATGGTTTCCGGACGATTTGTTGCAGCCATGAATTTAATAAAAATTGAATAGCCATCAAATCAGTTTATGCTCATACGAATACTTCACCAGGCCAATAACACTGTTTGTACTGGTCTTGCGGAAAATATTCTTGCGGTGGGTTTCTACGGTGCGTTCGCTGATAAATAAGGCTTCAGCTATTTGTTTGTTATTATATTCTTTTTCTATCAGCCTTACGATCTCTATCTCGCGGGTAGTAAGGTGCGCTTCCACATTTTCTTTTTTGCGCTGGCTGGTGCGCTGCAGTTCGCTGATCACTTCTTCACTGAAATAGATGCCGCCCCCTGCAATTTTTTCAAGGGCTGTTATTAATTCCTGCTTGCCGATATTTTTTAAAACATATCCTGCAATATCAGCATCGTTGATCATTTCATTGACCACATCGCCCTGCCCGCTCATGGATAGGGCCAGTATTTTGGTGGCAGGGTATTTTTCTTTTACCTGTTTAGCCAATTGGTTGCCAGGCAGTACCGGCATCATCACATCCGTGAGCAATATATCTACAGGGGTTTCGCCGATCTTTCCGATTACTTCTTCAGGATGGGTAGTGGCAAAAGCGAAGCGGAAATTCTCATGTCCTTTTAAAAGCGACATTAATCCGTCAATAACGATCTGGTGATCGTCAACAAGAGCAAGGGTAATCTTTCCGTTCTTCATGAGTGGTTAGTTGAAAGTACTAAAAATCCGGTTGAGTCAGTCATTTGTTAGTAATTGATTCAGAGCATACATATTAAGTTCAGATTAAAACAGCACACGGATGACACGGATTAGACGGATTTTCACAGATGTTGAGTATAGATGAATAAATGTATGGTCATAAAACCCTGCCAAATACTTATTAAAAATGGATCAAGACAGATTTATTCTGCAAAAGAGAATAAAAATCCGTTTATATCTATTCAATCCGTGTCATCCGTGTGCCAATTCTTCGATTTGAATAATTACCAGATGCAGCGGACTTAGTGATTATTGTTTGCGATATGTTAAAGAGCGGCGGCAAATGGTACATGAAGGCTGACGAGCGTACCCTTTCCCGGAGCGGAATCAAACTCCACCGTGCCTTTCAGGTATTCTACCCGGGTAAGAATATTTTTTAAACCAATGCCCCCGAATTTTTCTTTGTCCGTGGTATCAAAGCCTTTTCCATTATCCTCGATGGTGGCGCTGATACCATCCTTTTCCCGGATGACGGAAATATCAAGCGTAGTAGCGCCTGCATGTTTGATAACATTGTTGACACATTCCTGTATCACACGGTAGAATACTGTTTCGATATTTGAGTCAAGCCGCTCATCCAGCCCTTCTGTATATAGATGCACTTCCAGCGCTTTCTTATCCATTTTATCTACAAAATCACGGATAGCGTTGGCAAGGCTATTTTTTAAAAGGGCATTGGGCATCATGTTATGCGAAACATGTCTCACTTCTTTGCAACTGTCATCCACTAAGCGGATGATGGTTGAAAAAGATAAACGTTGTTCCTCATTGGCAAAATGGATATCCGATTCAAAGGCGGAAAGGTTCATTTTAGCAGCGCTCATCATTTGCCCCACACCATCGTGCAGGTCACGGGCTATACGTTGCCTTTCTTCTTCTTCCGCTTCTATCACCGCTTTGGTCGCCAGTTCCTGTTGCTTCATGATCTCAGCTTGCAGTTGCGTTTCTTTTTTTAATGTAAAACGTTTGTATTGGGAGTACGCCAGTAAAGCAATCATTAAAGCCAAACCGGCAATACCGAGAAAGATAAAATTCTGCCTGGCTATTTTATTTTGATACTGCTGAATTTCCCATTCCTGTTTTTCCGTTTCATATTTAGTACGCATCTCCGCCAGGGCTTTTGGGCTGGCATCTGCATACATGCTGTCTTTCAGGTCGCTTATCTTTTTGTAAATGTCCGCGGCTTTCTCAAAATCCTTTTCCGCTTCATAGTTGGAAGCAAGGGCGGTATAGATCATGGGCAATTTCGCGGAGATATTATTGGTCTTCGCTATTTCCAATGCCTCCAGCCCGGTAGCGATACCTTCTTTTGTTTTTCCAAGTTTGGAGTAGAGGTGAGAGAGTTCCGCCTGGTCGGATACTATAAAATAAGGGTCACCTACCTGTTCCCTTAATGGCTTTGCCTGCAAAAAAGATTGCAGTGCATCCTGCAGCTTTCCCATTTTTTCCTGCGAAGTGCCAAGAATGAATAACCCGTTTGCATGGGCAACGATATCGTTTTGAGCTTTTGATTTTTCAATAGCTGTTTGCGCATACTTATAGGCAGAATCAACTTTATTTAACGATCCAAAACTGGAGGCGAGATTATTATAAATGATACCTGAATAGGTTCCGGGTAAATTTTTATAGTTTGTAAAACTGATCGCTTTATGAAAATTACCGATGGCCTGTTCAAACTGGTTCAGTTCCATCATAGCCCATCCTATATTGACATAGGCTTTTAGCTGTGTCATATTATCATTGCTTTTCTCCGCGGTCTTCAGGGCAAGATAAAAATGATCAAGGGCTTTCTTCTTCTCATCCAGTTTCATATAACACAGGCCTGCGTTGGAATAATACTGGGCCAGCATAGATTGCTGATCTGGTTTTGTTTCAAGCAGGGTAATGTTTTTTTGTGCTATGACCAGGCCGGAATCCGGCTTCCCTATGCTGTAATAATAAGCGACGATATATGATTCCGCTTTGGGGATACGATCATTATCTTTTGCCCGTTTAAGCAGATCAATTGCTTTTGTGGCATAAGTGAGGCTGGAATCAGGATTGGCGCTGCGGTATATATCGCAAAGCTGGAAGTAAAGGTCAGCTTTACGGGAATTGTTATTCTCCTGCTGAATAAGTTTTTTAAGGCTGTCAGTTTTTGGCTGTGAAAACAAACTGTGTTGTAATAAAACGGTAACAGCTATGGTAAGCAGGATATTTTTCATGGGACTTATTAAAAGCCTAACACATTTTTCATGGAAAAAATTCCTTTTTTATCTTGTATAAATTCAGCAGCCAGTACAGCGCCTGCGGCAAACCCGGTACGGCTATGTGCCGTATGGATGATCTCGATATCATCAATAGCGGAGGCATATTTGATGCTATGAGTGCCGGGGGCAGGGTCTATTCTTTTGCTGATAATGGAAAGTTCTTCCGGTTTATCTGTTTCATTATTTACCCAGTTTTTTTTGTAGGACAATTGTTCCATGATCTGTTCCGCCAGTGTGATGGCTGTTCCGCTGGGGGCGTCTTTTTTCTGTGTATGATGAATCTCTTCCACGCTCACTTTATATTCCGGATGCGGCGATAATAATGACGCCAGTTTTTTATTCAGTTCAAAGAAGATGTTGATACCGATACTAAAGTTGCTTGCATATAAAAAAGCGCCGCTCTTTTCTGTACATAATTTTTTTATTTCGTCCAGGTGTTCCAGCCAGCCGGTAGAACCACATACTACGGGAATACCGGATACTAACAGTTTTTTTACATTTTCAAAAGCGCTGTGCGGACCGGTAAATTCAATAGCGGCATCCGCTTTGGATAAATTCTCTTTTGTAAGGTCGCCGGCATTGTTGATATCTATTTTTAAAACGATCTCATGTTTACGCTGCAGGGCAATCTCTTCAATAGCTTTCCCCATTTTTCCATAGCCTATCAATGCGATCTTCATGGTTACTTTTTATTTGGTGCAAATGTAGGAATTAATGATACCACTATACAATACCAGCAAAGCGGGTAGTGTCTTAGTTAAAATAAATATGACACCAGGACAAGAAGACACGAAGTAATAAAAGAGCTTTGTGCCTCTGTGCCTTTTTGTCTTTGTGTTTCAATAATAAGAAAAACCCAATTGAGATACTACCCAAAGCGGTATTGTATAGCATCCGGCGGATGGTAGCGTTATTAGTTAATGAAAGTATTCTTCAGCGATCTCGGGTTAGTATTTTTTCCCATCGTGAGTACCAGGCTAAGTCCATTGGTGCCTGCGAGCTGGCTGCGTCCCGGTTTGATATTCAAACTAAGATCAGGGCTTACATCAAATGCTTTTAGGTGTGCATCCACCGTGGCGTCCACTACATTTAATCCCCACAGTACAACAAAGAAAATAACAGAGTAATCAATATCACGGCGGTACTGGTCGCGGTAATAGCGTAATGTTTCCAGTGAATAACGCTCAAGCGGCGGTTTGATCTTTAGTAACTCTGCTGAGTCTGCATGGGTGGCTCCCGGCAGGGTGACATTATATTTTGCCTTATACGCAAATCGTGTGTCTTTATAACTGGTGAGATTAAAAAAGAAAACACCGGCTGATGCGCCAATTGCGCCATAGACAATAGGAAGCTTCCAGTATTTTTTATTATATATCTGTCCCAAGCCGGGTAAGATGGCGGAACGTATCGCTGCTTTGCGCGGGCTATAAACCCTTACCTTATTTTTTTTGCCACCTTTTGTTGAGTCAACGGTTACTGTAGCGGTAGTTGAACTGTCAGCCGAAATGAATTTTTCTTTTTCCTGCGCGCAAACGGGAAATGCTGCCATTGACAGGGCAACCAGTATAAAAAAATACTTTTTGAAGAAATGTGTTTTAAGCGCTGTCATTTTATACATTCAGGCCGGGTGGAAGAAGTCCAGGTTTAATCAACTCTTACTATCAGTCCAAGTATCTTGTTGAGTTCTTCCTGTGAATAATATTCAATAGTGATCTGCCCGCTGCCATTACTGCTGTTCTTTAGTTTTACCCGGGTGCTGAAATGGGATGCTAAGTTATCTTCTATTTTCTGGTAGATGGGAGATAATGAGCTTTTTGAAGTTTTTTTAACAGCACCGCTTTGTTTATACATATTGCGGACAAGCGCTTCGGTTTGTCTTACCGATAAACTTTTTTCCTTTATCTCTTTAAAGATGTACAGTTGCTTATCAATCGTATCAACATTGATCAAAGCCCGGGCATGTCCCATGCTCAGTTCCCCGTTGCGAACAGCCAGTTGAATATCGGGAGGTAACTTTAATAAGCGGATAAAATTAGCTACGGTACTCCTGTCTTTCCCCATTCTTTCCGCTACCTGCTCCTGGGTATAATCCAGCTCTTCCATCATCCGTTTATAGCTTAATGAAATTTCCATGGCATTAAGGTCTTCCCGTTGCAGGTTTTCTAATAAAGCCAGTTCTAATAATTGCGAATCATTAGCCTGTCGTATATAGGCGGGAATATCTTTCAGCCCGGCCATCTTAGTGGCCCGCCACCGGCGTTCACCGGCTATCAGCCTGTACTTACCTGATGGAAGTTTTGAAACGGTTACCGGTTGAATAATATCATGCAGTTTGGTGGATTCAGCCAGTTCTTTTAATGCCTGTTCATCAAAATCCCTTCGCGGTTGTTTGGGATTCGGTTCTATATCATCAACGGGGATGCGGTTAGTACTGGTAGCATTTTCTACCACCGTAGTTTTTAAATTACCGCTGCTTGTCTTCAGATCGGTATCTATACTTTGCAATAAAGAACGGATTCCTTTGCCAAGCGCTTCTTTATTATTTTGTTTGGGGTTGGTCATGCAGTGATGAGTTATTAGTCAGGAGTTCAGAGTCGGAACCCTGTGTCACAAAAATTTACCAGGGTTTTGAATCATGCTCCATAACATTTTTCCAACTTCATTATTTGTAAATGTAAACTCTTCATATAATTCCTGGGTCAAATACTTACAATCTTTTGCAAAATCTAACCAAACCTGTGTTTCTGCATTTTCAGTTTCTGCATCTGATAACTTTGATACAAAATGAGCCGGGTATCTTCTTTTTCGATAGCCATCTGCCAGGTTTACACAAACCGACCTGGAAGATCTCCGTATCTGATCTGTCAAACTGAATTTTTCTTCCGGCGGGAATTTTTTGCTTGTTTCAAAAATATCCATCGCCAGTTTATAAGATTTTTTGTAAACGATAAGGTCTTTTAAATCTCCCATAAGAAGCAATAAACTCCTGTTTACAAAAGAAGTTTCAAATGATCAGGGTCTTGCCGACTCCTAACTCACAACTCCTAACTCCTGACTCACAACTCCTGACTCACAACTCCAGTATCCTCTCTTCCTGTTTGATCTTTGTCATATCATTTTTCTGCAATATCTCTTTGGCCAGGTTCAGGTAATTCATAGAGCCTTTGCTGTTGGCGTCATATAAAATTACCGGTTTACCTACACTTGGCGCTTCGGCCAGCCGGGCATTGCGATGAACAATAGTGCTGAATACCATATCTTCAAAATGGCGGCGCACCTCGCTTACTACCTGGTTGCATAGCCTCAAACGGCCATCATACATCGTCATTAATATGCCTTCTATTACCAGTTCCGTATTCAACCGGCTCTGAACGATCTTGATGGTATTCAATAATTTTCCCAGGCCTTCTAATGCAAAAAACTCGCATTGAACGGGTACAGCTACGGAGTCAGACGCCGTTAATGCATTGACTGTTATTAATCCAAGAGAAGGAGAGCAATCAATGATGATGAAATCATAGTCTTCCCTTAATGGTTCCAGCAGGTTTTTGAGTACCATTTCCCGGTTAGGATAATTGATCATTTCTATTTCAGCGCCTACCAGGTCAATATGAGAGGGGAGAAGATCAAGATAAGGGATCTCTGTTTTCAGGATCACATCCCGGGCTTTTGCCTCGTTGACCATACAGTCGTACAGGCTGCGGGTAATATTGTGCAGGTCAAAACCAACACCTGTGGTGCTGTTGGCCTGCGGGTCGCCGTCCACCAGCAGCGTTTTGAATTCCAGCACAGCCAAACTAGCCGCCAGGTTAATAGCAGTAGTCGTTTTGCCCACACCTCCTTTTTGATTCGCCACGCCGATTATTCTTGCCATATTATTTGTCGCTTAAATTATCTTTTGCCTGTTCAATAATAAGTGGCAGATCGTAAGCCAGTGTATTTTTCTTACGAAAAATAAAATTTGCTTCAACTGCCAGGTTTTTTGTTTCAATAGTGGCAATGATCCTTCCGCAGTTTCCATCATCAAATAGCCGTTGCCAATATTCAAATTTCTAAGCCCACTTTCATTCTGCCGTCCCTCGGGTCGCAAATGTAGAATATTACGTTTCGATTATCAATTTCAAAAAAATAATACACTATTTCCGCCACTGTGATGCCTATCCGAAAATCCTGGTAATTATAGGGCCCCGGATCATTTTGCTCAATATCAATACGAAAGATAAAGTCTTTTAGCGGATGGTTATTATTAAGATATTCACCTGCCGGGACAAAAGAAACCGCATAGGCGGCGCCAAATGCGGTGAAAAACTCAAAATCATTTCCCGACCGGGTTACATTATAGCCTGCGGCGTTCAATTTTTTTCAGTTGTTTTTGCTTTTTTTTTCTGAACTCTTCTCTTAAACGGGCCCGGTTAGCATCTATATCATTTAATAAACCTGCAACTGCTTTTTCAAGCTTAGAACCATCTTTTGCACAGACATTAACTACTATGGTGCTATCTCTTTTCATGTATTCAAATTTACGCAAATCCCTGTACTTATCACAAAATTGCATTCCGGAAAAAATAAGAGTTCGTCAAAACACTATTTGTAACAGCCCGATCTTTAATTTTGAAGTTTATTATATGCGCAATTCTCCTTTTTGGTGGGTACTTATCGGTTTCATGGTATTGCTGGATTTTTATATATTCCAGGCAGTGAAAGTGGTGGCTTATTCCGCCAGCCCTAAGACAAAGACAATTATTTATGCTGTTTACTGGTCGCTCTCCGGTTTAGCTATACTTGTGTTACTCGTACTTCCATACCTGCAATTCCAGCACCAGTCAAAACTTTTTCGCACCACTATATTCGCCATCATTGCAGGGATATTCTTTGCAAAAATTATCGCGGCGGTGTTCTTATTGGTGGATGATATACGGAGGGGTGTACAATGGGTAGCAGGCAAGGTTTTCTTTTCCAATACAGAGGGTGAAAAATTACAACAGGGAGAAAGGATTTCAAGATCAGTATTTCTAAGCTGGGCCGGGTTGATAGCCGGGGGCGGTCTATTTGGAACATTAGTATATGGCTTTGGCAACAAGTACCGCTACCATCTGACAAGGATACCTCTTTCATTTTCTAATCTGCCAGCTTCTTTTAAAGGATTGAAGGTGGTCCAGCTCTCAGATATTCACAGTGGCAGTTTTACGGATAAAAAAGCGGTGATGAAAGGAGTGGAAATGGTGATGAAAGAAAAGCCTGATCTCATTCTTTTTACCGGCGACCTCGTAAATAATACTGCTGACGAGATGGAGGATTACATGGATGTTTTCAATAAGTTGAACGCACCGCTCGGCGTATATTCAACGCTGGGCAATCATGACTATGGTGACTATGTAAAATGGAACAGCAAGGAAGAAAAAATAGCAAACCTGGAAAGATTAAAACAGGTACATGCTGAACTTGGGTGGCGGTTGCTGATGAATGAGCATGTGGTGCTGGAAAGGGGAGAAGATAAGATCGCAGTGCTTGGCGTAGAGAACTGGAGTGCTAAAGCCAGTTTTCACAAGTATGGTGACCTGAAAAAAGCCTATGAAGGCGCGGCTTCCTATCCTTTTAAAATTCTGATGAGCCATGATCCGTCTCACTGGGATGCTGAAGTGCGGCAATCCTATAAAGATATTGACCTGATGCTGGCCGGACATACACATGGTATGCAATTTGGCGTTGAATTTCCCGGCTTCAAATGGAGCCCGGTTCAATATGTTTATAAACAATGGGCTGGATTAAATGAAGAAGGCGCTCAAAAATTATATGTCAACAGGGGTTATGGCTTTATCGGCTATCCGGGGCGGGTGGGTATTTTGCCCGAAATCACAGTATTTGAACTGAGCTGAGTATAATTTCCCATTCTGTTTTTCGTTATTAAACTTATTTATCATGTACGGGTCTTATCCCGGCATTGTTAACCTATACCGGAAAACCGAACTAAATACTGCCGATGGTCAAAAAGCACTTACTAATTATATGTTTTATTGTTTGCAGCAATTTTGCTTATTCCCAAACCCCTGAACAGGATAGCATCCCTTTGACTGCAAATGATCTTGCGCTGGATACAAGTATAAATTATGATGACCTGTTCAATGAGTTTGATCTTTTTCTCGATTCACTTTTAGCGCCCCGGAGTTATTTCCTGGCTAATTTATCGGTTGGCCAGGGGTATTTTAATTTTTCCAATAAGAATAGTACGAAGATCAGTGTGGTTCAAAAATTTACCTGGTCGCCTTCGGTAGGTTATTATGCAAAAAGCGGGTTCGGTCTTACGCTTACGGGCTATATGATCAATGACAGCCCGCGTCTCAACTTATACCAGGTTTCAATAAGCCCTTCTTATGATTTTTTGAAGAATAAAAATGTCGCGGCCGGTATATCCTACATGAGATTCTTTACCAAAGATTCATTGCGTTTCTATGTTTCTCCTTTGCAAAATGAAGTGAATGCTTATTTCTTATGGCGAAAAGCATGGCTGCAACCTGGTATCGCCGCCAGTTACGGATGGGGTAACCGCACTGAGTATAAGAAACGGTTGCGATTTCTTGAGCGTCTTCGAATCCGGACTCTCATAATTACTACCACCGAGGAATCGGTTGCTGATTTTTCATTGACTGCCTCTGTGCGGCATAATTTTTACTGGATCAATATTTTTTCTAAAAAAGATTATATGCGGTTTACCCCGCAGTTGTCATTTTCATCCGGCACCCAGAAGTTTGGTTTTAATCAAACAACAGGCACCTATGGGGCTACAAGGACGAACATATTATTTAACGCCGGTAATGTGCACCTGGATGATGAATTGAAATTCCAGCCCGTTTCACTGACATTGTATTTACGTAACGAGTATTCCATCGGGAAATTTTTTATACAGCCCCAGTTCATTGTAGATTATTATTTTCCTGCAAAGGATAAAAAGCTGACCACTTTATTTTCGGTCAATTCCGGTTTTATGTTCTGATAGCTGGTGAGTCTTCCTTCCGGTATGCTTCATTCAATTTTAGAAAACCTTCACATTCTGCCAGCAATATAAGTTTGGTATTTTTGTTTTACAATTCATAAAGTACAGTTCCCGTTAATAGAAATTAACAGGCTGTACAGGTCGCTGGCATTATCATTGAAACTTTTCCGAAATAAAAATTTTAAAATTTATGAAAACAAAACTATTTCTTCCGCTTGTTGCAACCCTTCTCTTCTCACAGGCTATCATGGCCCAGTTTCATATCGGGATAAAGGGCGGCGCTAATATTACCAAAATAGACGGGGTTTCATTTAAAGATCAGTTTAAGTATGGCTATCATATTGGCGGCTTTGCGGAGATTGGTCTTGGGCATAAATTCGGTATCCAGCCGGAAGTTTTATTCAGCCAGTATTCCAGCAGCATTGACAGTAATTACAAGCATATCTATCAAGACGTTTTCAACTCCGATCAAAGTAGTGTGAAGCTGAATTATCTTTCTATTCCCATTTTACTGAGTTATAAATTGGCCGGTAATTTTCTTACCCTGCAGGCAGGTCCGCAATTCAGCGTGCTGGTCAACCAGGATAAAACTTTATTGCAAAATGGCGGCGAAGCATTTAAGAAAGGTGACTTTGCACTGGTTGGTGGCGCCCAGATTAAATTAAGCGCTATCAGGATCACCGGGCGATATGTAGTTGGTCTTAATAATATAAATGATATAGATAACCAGGATCAATGGAAAAGCCAGGGGTTCCAGGTGTCACTTGGATTAGCCCTTTAAAATCTAAAACCTGATGAATAATATCCCTCTTTTACCCGGAGGGATTTTTTTTTGCCTGTCACCGCCGTGTATCTTCCGCAGTAATGTCATTTTCTTTGCCGGCGGCACGAATGTTGACAACTACCTATTCCTTTGTATTTTTGCGTCCCGCTGAAGCGGAATGACAGTTTGTCTAAAGAAGACCAGTTTATGAGTATAGAAAAATTACTATTGCGTACAGAAGATGATATGGATTTTTTACCCATTATTCCGTTGAATGACAGCGACCAGGAGGATACCAATGGAATCGAAGTACCGGCTGAAATAGCCCTGCTTCCTTTGCGAAATACCGTTTTATTCCCGGGAGTCGTTTTGCCGATCACGGTTGGCCGCGATAAAAGTATTAAAGCGGTACAGGATGCTTACAAGGGCGACAAACTGATAGGGGTTGTTGCACAAAAGGACAGTAGTGTCGAAGACCCTGCTGTCACCGACCTCGAACAAATAGGAACCATTGCCAAGATCGTTAAGCAAATAAAAATGCCCGATGGCGGCACTACTATCATTATCCAGGGAAAAAGCAGGTTTGCCATTGATGCGATAGTAGAAGAAGACCCTTATTTCAAAGCAAAGATTCATAAGTTAGAAGAAGAAGAGTCCCCGAAAGATGCTGACTTTGATGCCTATGTCGCCAATATCAAAGACCTGGCTACAGAGATCATCCAGCTTTCTCCTAATATTCCTACTGAAGCTTCTATCATTTTAAAAAATATTGAGAACCCTTCTTTCCTTATACATTTTGTATCCAGCAACCTGAATACGGAATTAAAAGAAAAGCAGCGTTTATTGGAATTGAATCATATCCGCGAAAGGGCGGACCTGCTGATGCAGTTATTGCAAAAGGAATTGCAATTCGCCGAACTGAAGAATAAAGTAACTACCAAAACAAGAACAGAGCTGGATAAACAGCAACGTGAATATTTTCTGCACCAGCAACTGAAAAGCATCAAAGATGAACTGGGTGGCGATTCCAATGTGCAGGAAGTAAAAGAAATGCAGAAGAAGGCGGAAACAAAAAAATGGCCCGCTGCTGCAAAAGAGTTGTTTAAGAAAGGGATTGAGAAACTGGAAAGAATGCATCCCAGCACGCCTGATTATTCCGTAGTATATAATCATCTTGATTTGATGCTTGATCTTCCGTGGCAGGATTATACAGAGGACCGTTATGACCTGAAGAAAGCGAAGAAGACACTGGACATTGATCATTATGGTATGCACAAGATCAAAGAACGGATACTGGAATACCTTGCTGTATTGAAATTGAAAGGAGATATGAAAAGCCCGATACTTTGTTTTGTCGGCCCTCCCGGTATTGGTAAAACATCCCTGGGAAGAAGTATAGCTAATGCTATCGGCAGAAAATATATACGCCAGAGTTTTGGCGGACTGCATGATGAAAGCGAGATACGCGGCCATCGCAAAACATACATTGGGGCCATGCCCGGAAGAATTTTGCAATCCATCAGGAAAGTAAAATCTTCCAACCCGGTAATGATACTGGATGAAATAGATAAAATAGGCAGTGATTTTCGCGGCGATCCCAGCAGCGCTTTGCTTGAAGTACTTGACCCGGAGCAGAACCATACTTTTTATGACAATTACCTGGAGACGGAATATGATCTGAGTAAAGTATTGTTTATTGCAACAGCCAATAATCTTCAGAATATACAGCCTGCCCTGCGTGACCGGTTAGAGATCATTGATTTGAGTGGCTACGCAGTAGAAGAAAAAATAGAGATCGCCAAACGCCATTTATTGCCAAAGGAAAAGGAAATGCATGGATTGAAAAGCAGCAATTTCAAGATCAGTGATAAGGTGCTGGAAAAAATAATCCAGGATTATACCAGGGAAAGCGGTGTTCGTGAACTGGATCGTCAATTAGCCTCTATCATGCGCTACCAGGCAAAACAACTGGCGCTAAAAGGAAAGCTGAAACCGTCAGTTACAACAGGCGACATTGAAAAGATACTTGGTAAGTCAAGATACAGTAACGAAATATATAAAACCGCTAATATGGCCGGCGTGGCTATTGGTTTAGCCTGGACCTATGTAGGTGGTGAAATTCTTTTTATTGAAACGAGTTTGAGTGAAGGAAAAGGAGAATTAAAACTGACAGGTAACTTAGGTAATGTCATGAAGGAAAGCGCCAGTACCGCATTAACCTATTTACAGTCTAACGCCAATAAATATGCTCTCGATATTAAATTGTTTGAAAAGAAGAATATTCATATTCACGTTCCCGAAGGAGCTGTTCCCAAAGATGGTCCAAGCGCCGGCGTTACCATGATGACAGCTATTGCTTCTGCATTGACCGGGAAAAAAGTAAAGCCTTTTTTAGCCATGACCGGTGAGATCACCCTGCGTGGACAAGTGTTACCTGTGGGTGGCATCAAAGAAAAAGTACTGGCGGCAAAAAGAGCTGGATTAAAAGAGATCATTCTTTGCTGGCAAAATGAAAAAGATGTGCAGGAGATAGAATCTAAATTCATCAAAGGGATAAAGTTTCACTTTGTAAAAACGATGAACCAGGTGCTGGAACTGGCATTGGTTTAATTAGAATAATTAATATAATGCCAGCCTGGGCTTGCCGGAGACCTGCTTATCTTCGTATCGTATTGCGGTTACCGATTATCATATTATTATTGCTGGTAAATGTAAAGCCGTTTGCACAAACTATCGGCGGCAATACTATCTTTAATTTTTTGAAAGTTCCCAATGCGCCACAGTTATCTGCATTAGGTGGCATTAATGTTTCCCAGGTTTCAAATGATGCAGGCCTTGCCTTTAATAACCCGGCGTTGCTGAAACCGCAAATGCATTCGCAGATGAATGCGGTATTCAATAATTTTTATGCAGGCATTTCTTCTTATCACTTATCATTAGGTTATTATCATCAAAAACTCAATACAAACTTTTTGTGGGGATTGAATTATTTCAATTACGGAAGTACGCAACAAACAGATGCATCGGGAAATGTGCTGGGAAAATTCCGGCCAACAGATTGGGTGATGCAGTTTTCAGCATCCCGCAGTTACCTGGAAAAATGGAATTATGGCGCTACCCTGAAGTTTATCAGTTCCAATTATGGTCCATACCGGTCTAATGGATTGGCGGTGGATGTGGGAGTGCTCTTTCATGACTCTGCACAACTGTTCTCCGCATCCATACTGGTAAAAAACATGGGCTTTCAGTTAAAGCAATATGATGGCACCGACCCCGGAGATCTGCCTTTCGATATGCAGGCTGGATTAACGAAGCGGCTGGAGAATGCACCATTTGGATTTTCTTTTACGGCGCATCATCTTCACCTGTTTGATATCAGTTATAATGATACGGTGTTTAATAATGAAAATGGATTTCAGAATGGCGGCAATAAAAAATTCAGTTTTGATAAACTGTTTCGTCACTTTGTTTTTGCCACTACTATTTATCTCGGGGATAAGGTAGAAGTCATAGCCGGGTATAATCATTTGCGACGGAAGGAACTGAGTATTGGCAAAGGCGGTAATGGATTGAATGGTTTTTCACTGGGTGCCGCGCTGGTATTGGATAAGCTGCAGGTTCGTTATGCACGGGTAAACTACCAGAACAATACTGCCTATAACCAGTTTGGTCTTAATATGACATTGAATAAATATTTTGGCCTTGGGAAGTTTGGGGAAAAGATCGGGTGGTAACCTGTGTTCAGGATATCATTTTATATACTTCAAATGCTTCAGCAAATTCCGAATCCGATTGCGCCTGTACGCCCCGCACTTTTGCCAGTGATCTTATAAAATCTTCTTTCATATAGTTGCGGTGCGCCTGTGATTGGTAAGCCTTCAAAGCCTCCGCTTTCTGGAGAATAAAATATTCCGGCAGGTTGATAAAATATGTTGAATTGAACTGGCTATGATTCCAGGGAAGTTCATAACCTAGCAATGAGGAATGCTTAAAAGCACGCAGCGCTTCTGTATGTATCACGCCATGGTCCTGGTGAATATCAGTGGAAGATGGAATAAATACCAGGTCGGGCCTGATATTCTTATTCAGAATGACCAGCTCTTCCAGTATTTCCTGGCGCACAGTTGGAAAATTTCTTACTTCAAAATCAAACAGCGTAATGTTATCAGCCGGGATACCTAATATTGCCGTTGCTTTTTTACATTCATGGGCAAGGATATCAGCCGGCAGGCCCGGTGGTAATGATTTGGAGCAAAGAGAGAAAGCTGCATAATAAACATTCTTTCCTTCAGCGGTGAATTTGGCGATACTTCCGCCGCATCCGAGTTCGCCATCATCTGTATGAGGGGCAAGTACCAATATTGTTTTTGGGTCAAACATATTTAATAGCAGGCTAAGATATTACTGATTATCCATAATTAAAGCAGTGTCTTTCAGGTAAGGCAAATGCTGGCCAAATGAAGTATTCAATACAGTCCGGAAAAGATTAACAGTTGTCATACTGTCAGAAAATGCTGAATAATTATTTCCGGGTAAATGTACAGACATAAGATTGCAGAATAAATATTTTACATCAACTGACTGCTTAAAGTGCCGGAAGCCGTGATCTCCCATGATAATAATTACGGGAGGAGTTGCGGAGTTTTTTAGAATATGATCTGCCAGTTCCAATAACTTTTTATTGGTGTATTGCAGGTTTTCTATATAATGCTGCTGGTTATATTTTTCTTCTTCCAGTAGGGTCTCAAAAGGGAATTCATTGCCGTTTTTATCATAGTAATAAGGATAATGCGGCATCATCAGGTGTGTCAGCACGAATTTTGGGTGCTTTGTTTTTTCAGCCGCTGTTTTCAACGTCAGGTTAAACAGTGTTTCATTATTTTCCCTGTTTGCATACGTAACGAGTTTGGTCTGCGATGTTGAACCAAACCGGGTGACAAGGTTAAAGCGTATTTCTTTATTTAGCCTGCTCAGAAAAGTTTGGCTGGTAATGAGCCGTGTTCGGACGGGCAGGAAAGTTTCCTGTGTGTGTGCAGGCTGTCCTTTGAAATCAAAGAAAGAGTAGTTATAAAATTTGTATTGATGATACTCCAGGAACTGCAGCAGTTGATTATTCCTGATGGTTTGGTAGGAATATGCCAGCAGGGGTTGTTTGTTATCTCTGTTCAGATCAAGATAATCCATATTCAATATAGAAGCGATAGAATAAGGAGTGAAATTGTAATTACTTGAGCTGTTGGGAATGACATGAAAATTTCGCTGCGCCAGTTGGTCATAAAAAAGAGTATTGTCAAAATGGAAAATGTCTTTCAGTTCCATATTACCGGCGTATTCGTCGGTTATAATAACATAAACATCGGGCTTATTGCAGTTAGCGCAGGGGGTAAATTCTTTTGATAAGGAAATAGTATCATTTTTCCTGCCACTAATTATTTTTCCTGTTAACATAATTGCATCCAGTACTATGAGCAGGAGAAATAAAATATTCAGATAAAAAGCTGTTTTCAGTAAAGGCCTTTTACTTTTCTTTAATAATACAACAGCAAGTGCCAGCAGGCAAAGAGATAAAGGAAGTATAAACAGGTATTTTGTGATAAAAGCGCCGGGTAAAATATTTTTTAATCCATCATGCATGCTGCCAAAAAAGAAATGAAATGCCATGATAAAAAAAGCCATCAGGGCTGCTTTCATCCAGTTTCTGTACAACAGCCTGAACAGAAGCAGGAGTATCCATGAAGCAATAATATAGACGATGGTTAACAGTACTGCATCTTTCAATGGAACAAAATCATAATTCTCAGCCGATCCATGTACTACAAAAAAGACCGGCAGTAAATAAAGGAATAACGGGTTCCTTCTTAGCAATATGTTCAGCTTGTCCTTCATTTTGTTTGCATCAGGTATAGCGCCCTGCTGGAACCGGGAATGATCTTCTTACCAATAATGGTAAAATGTTTTTCAAATGCTTTTACAAAAGTTAATTCATTATAATTTGAAAAAATATCTTTTTTACGGCTTAGCATCAGTTTTATCTTCTCATCATCTTTGGGAACAAATTCAATGATCAATTTTCGCCCCATGCGGCTAAACATATCGGCGATCATTTCAAAAGGGATGTTTTTCCCGATAGCCAGGTGGTGGATCAATGCCAATGCCAGAAGCAAGTCAACCTTAGCCCGGTTAATGAATGAATTTCTCTCTTCATTATTCACCCCGGTCGCCGGTGTGGGATTAGAAAGATCAATGATAAGCGGCTGTATGTTTTTTTCTCCGCTGGCTTTTATTTGCCGGTAAAGTTTGCTGATGCAATATGGATCGGAATCGGTGGCGATAGTATAAATATTTTTTTCAGCCAGCAGTTTGGAAAATTCTCCTTCATTGGCTCCAAGATCAGCAGCCGTTTTTGTATCCTTCATTTCATCAACCCATGTATGAATTATTTTCTTTTTCTGTTCCAGGTAATCATTTCTCTGGGAGGCTTCTTCATAGTATTCTGACCATTCGCTTTTTTGTGCGGGTGTTTTTAATTTGCTCACCAAAACTTCGAGGCTGGTAATGAGATTAAGTAATTTTTGCTTTGAAAATTTTTTTACTGTTTCTGTTGTGCCCTGCTTTTTTAAAGAATACTTAGCATGAAGATGAATATGCAGGTATGTATATAATGAAAAGCGGCTGCGGGTTGGTAAAAGCGATTGAATGGTTGTCAATGGAATACCATTGGGCCAGGCCAGCATCAGTTCAGGCAATTGTTTTTGGCTGTAATGCATGATCAGTAATGGTCCGAGAAAACCTTCACAAAACTGGCGGTAGGCGATCCATGGAGTTGCTTCATATTTCTCAAAAGAAAGTGTATCAATAAAGATCAGCTTTCCTTCATGCCATTGTATATTAAAAGGAGTAGCGTCTTTTACTATCATATTGAATGATAAGGCCTCTTTTACCAGTTGTAAGGTAAGAAGCGCCGCGTCTTTCAGCATATCGAAACTCCATTCTGATGGATAAGAAACGAACCCGATACGTTCAGGCTTTAGTGTACTATAATACTCATGGTTGCCTGCCAGGTTTTCTGAAATGCTTTCATGCGAAATCAGTAAACCTTTTTTTACCAGGTTGTCATAGCACCCGCTCCCGATAAAGTGATCAAAATGTTCTTTAAATGAAGTATTCACCTGCCGGTACAGCACAGCATTCTTTTCAAAAATAAATCCTGAAGGATCGCGGTAGGATGAAGGGTGATGAATGGAGGTATCAGGCATCAGGCCGTTGAATTATCTTTTGGTTTTTTAGGGGTGCGTGTAAACAGGGCCCGGATATACAATTTTATGTTTTTAAAAAACAAAGCTATTCCTACCACCGCAGCGGCAATTACCTGGACTAAGTAACTGCCGCTGCCCGGGTCAATATATAACAGGAACAATTGCATTACAGGTAACTGAGATTTGTTTTCGGTGTCAAAATTAACAAAGTTTCATACATGAGCATGATCGTGGATTCTATATCATCCCTGTGCAACATCTCTACCGTTGTATGCATATAGCGAAGTGGAATGGAAATAAGTACGGAAGGGCAGCCATCATTTGAATAGGCAAATGAATCGGTGTCTGTACCTGTGCTGCGGCTCAATGCCCTCCATTGTACCGCTATTTTTTTATCTGTCGCTACTTTTTCTACTACCGCCAGCAGCTTATTATGTACTGCGGGTGCATACGATAATGAAGGACCTTTGCCGCAAAGAACATCGCCTTCAATATTTTTATTGATCATCGGTGTATTTGTATCATGGGTTACATCCGTTACGATCGCAATATCAGGTTTGATCCTCCTTGAGATCATTTCAGCCCCGCGCAAACCAATTTCTTCCTGCACTGCATTGACTATATATAAGCCAAAGGGCAATTTCTTTTTGTTTTCTTTCAGCAACCTCGCTACTTCAGCGATCATAAAACCACCGACACGGTTATCAAATGCACGGCCTACATAATTGCCATTCGCCAGTTCATCAAAACCATCCTGGTAAGTCACCACAGCGCCGATATGGATCCCCAGTGCTTCCACTTCTTTTTTATTCCTTGCGCCACAGTCCAGCCAGAGATTCTCTGTTTTAGGTTGTGTTTCTTTCTGATCGCCTCCAAATCTTGTATGAATAGCAGGCCATCCAAAAACAGCTTTTACTTTTCCTTTTTTGCCATGAATAAAAACACGGGAAGCAGGCGCTGTCTGGTGATCCACCCCGCCATTTCTTTTCAGGTAGATCAGCCCGTCTGCCGTCACATAATTCACGAACCAACTGATCTCATCAGCATGTGCTTCTATCACTACTTTAAATGGATGATCAGGATTGATGATCCCCACCGCAGTTCCATACGGGTCAACATAGTAAGTATCTACATAGGGTTTTAGGTACTCCAGCCATAGCTTTTGCCCCCATGTTTCAAAGCCTACAGGGGATGCGTTATTAATATAATTTTTTAAAAAAGAAAAAGACTGATCAGTGATAATTGATTTCTTACTTTTTGAAGCTTTTGCCATTTTTTAATTTTATGTTGTGCATTTTGGAATATTCTTAATTGTTCACCGGCGCAAATATAAATAACACGAAGTACACTAAGAACCATGATGAACACTACTTTTGTGCGCTTTGTGTTTCCTTGTGTTCTTTGTGCTCCATAGTTTTCATCCATCAAAAATACTTAAATCCCTGTCACAAGCGTCAACAAAGCTGATAATGCCATTAACCCGTCCAGTACAAAATAATAAAGCAGATCAGAAAAATTCTTTCTTACATAATTATATAAGGCTGCCGTGATGATACCGGGAACAAGAAGGATGAGGATGGTAAGTACAGCATATTGGTAAAACAATAAACCAATGGTTGAACCTGCAAACACGATCATGGATAGCATGAAGAGATTCCTGATCCCCCTTTCATCTAAAAAAGTGACCAGGCTGCGTACGCCGTTTGCCTTATCATCTTGCCGGTCGCGGTAATCGAATAAAATGCAAATACAGTAGATCAGGAAGAAACGGCTGATGATGAATAAATAAAAATCACTCTGCCACGATTTGCCGCTTATTAACACAGGCAAAATTGTAGTCACATACATCCACACCATCGCCAGGAAAATAGTTTTACCCAGGGCTATTTTTCTTAAAGCCCGGAAACGTTTATCAGGGATCTTGGGAGCTGAATATAAAAAGGTAATGATAGCTGAAAGTAACAACCAGGGCCAGTGTGGTAACAGGTAAAACGAAAATATAACTGAGCCCGCCAGCCCTGCTATGAAAAATACAAGATGAAGCTGGTGGTGGCGGTGTTGCCATTCTATTCTTGGCGAAGAAAGTACGGATGGGGTGCTGAGGTACCAGTGAAAATTATAACTGCAGATGGTGGAGAAAAATACAAAGGCTGTAAAATAAAGATCGGGTGCAGCATGAACCAGCAACTGGTAAGTCTGGTTAACCATTAAAACAGCACAACCTGCCATGAACAGGTTGCTGTAAATAAAAAAGTTGAAAAACCTGCCTGTTACCGGCATCATTTATGGTATCAGTATGACTATCTTGTCAGTCGTAATAGTATCGCTTTTGTTACCAGCTTTATCTGTTACGGCGATGCGGAAAACGATGGTATCGTTCTTACTAACACTTTCCTTCAGGAAATCATCGTAATTGAGTTGCAAAAATATTTCGCCTTTACTCTCAGGCGTAAAATCAGGAAGAGCATAACGAAGGGTGTCTGGTCTGTCAGCATCGCTGGTACCTAGCGGTAAAGCGTTGAGCCGGTTTCTTACGGCGAAAAAATCTCCTTTACCCAGGTCGCCTTCTTTATCAAAATAGTTCAGCCGTATGGTAAGCTGGCCGTGTTGTGATATTTCTTTGGAATTATAACTCTTAACTTCAATGAGTGGTTTTGTCTCAAACTTATCTTTGCTGCACGCAAAAAAAAGAATGGATGAAGAGACCAGGATAGCCAGGATTGCTTTCATATATCGCACAATTGAATTTAAACAAATATAAGTTTTATTGCTGACATAGTCAGGCCATGGAAAGTCAATGGAACCATAAAATTTTTACAATAAAGGAAAAGGATGTTGAGCCGCTGGCCCTGGAGATATTCAGGTTCCAGTATAGTAATAATCCCGTTTACCATGAATATGTGAATGCCCTGCATATTAACGCCCGGGCTGTAAAATCTGTTGTGCAAATCCCTTTTTTACCCATTCGGTTTTTTAAGTCCCATACGGTGCAAACAACTGTATTTGATCCGGCTGCCATTTTTGAAAGCAGCGGTACCACCGGCAGTAGTAACAGCAGCCACAGGGTGAAAGATATTACTATATATAAGGACAGTTTTACTATAGCCTTTCAGCTTTTTTATGGACCCATTTCGGATTGGTGTATTATCGGGCTTTTGCCTTCTTACCTGGAAAGAGGAAATTCTTCATTGGTATATATGGTCAATGAGCTGATCCAAATGAGCGGTCATGCTGAAAGCGGATTTTACTTACATGAATACGATAAGTTGTATTCCGTTTTAACGTCTTTGGAAAAGAAAAAACAAAAGACCCTTTTAATAGGTGTCACATTTGCCTTGCTCGATCTTGCGGAAAAATATTCTTTACCATTAGCGCATACTATTATAATGGAAACAGGGGGCATGAAAGGCAGGAGGGAAGAAATGATACGCAGGGAAGTACATGATATTTTACAACAATCATTTAATGTACCGGCTGTTCACTCTGAATATGGGATGACGGAACTTTTATCGCAGGCTTATTCAAAGGGAAATGGAATTTTTCATTGCCCGCCATGGATGAAAGTATTGGTAAGAGATGAGGAGGATCCTTTGTCAGTGCGAATGCCCCCGGCCAACCAACAGATGGCATTTGCTACCGGGGCTATCAATGTAATTGATCTGGCCAATATTTATTCCTGTAGTTTTATTGCCACCGATGATGCCGGCAAACTTTATAATGACGGCAGCTTTGAAGTCCTCGGCCGCATGGACAACAGCGATCTGCGTGGATGCAGTTTATTGGCGTTATAACGATCATGTAGATTTTCGGGTTACCAGTTACTGGTAACCGGTAACCCGCAACCTGTCTTTAAGCATTATGCATCCACTCCCTGAATTGCGGTGCCATTTCCTGGCTTACGATGATAGCGTGATTGATCTCCGGCAGCGTAAGATCTACCATCAATTTTACTTTCTCATACGATTTAAAACCGCGTACAAAATTTATATTGATAATATACTGCCTGTTAGCCCGGAAAAAAATATTATTATCCAGCTCCTCTTCCATTTCAGAAAGATTCTTATCGGCCAGGTATTTTTTGCCCCACCGGTCTATGACATATACTATTTTATTTTCTGTATAAAAGAGTACCACATCTTCCAGCCGGAGAGAAATATTTTCCATGCCTTTTTTCACTATCATCCGTTTCTTCTTATGGTTGCCTATATACTGCAACAGGTTGGTAAAAGAGTTATGATCGGTAAAATGTTTCTCCAGCATCCGGTATTTGTTTAATGCTTTGCTGAGACTTTCTTTATCTACCGGTTTCAGCAGGTAGTCAATGCCGTTGTATTCAAATGCATTCAGCATGAATTCATCATACCCGGTAATAAAAATGACCGGGATACGGATACCCGACTGGTTGAATATCTCAAAGGATAAGCCATCCCCCAGTTGCACGTCACTGAAAATGAGATCAGCTACCGGCTGTTGCTGCTGAGAGAGATATTCAATACTTTCTCTTACGCTGCTGAGGCGGGCAGCTACCTGCACATCACTGGCAATAACGGATAATGTACTGACAAGATTTTCAAGTGCGGGTTTTTCGTCCTCAATAATAATTGCATTGATCATGGCGTTGGTTTTTTGGGTTATCTTATTAATGGTAGTTTAACAGTAAAACTGTCATGGCTTTGTTCAATCTCAATATTTTTTTTGGTAATGATCCTGTAACGGGAACTCAGGTTCTTTAATCCTATTCCCGTAGAGCTTACGGCATACGACTTGGGCCTGGCATTATTGCTCACCCGCAGGTATGGGCCATTCATCATTATTTTAATGAGCAGTGGATTATGTTCCGTGAATTCATTGTGTTTGATGGCGTTTTCGACCAGCACCTGTATGGCGCAGGGCGGTATCATGGCTTTGCACGCTTCGTCGCTCAACTCTGCCTGCAACTGTAATTTGCCGTCATGCCTTATCTGCAGCAGGAAAAAATAGTCATCAATGAATTCCATTTCATCTTTGAGCGAAATAAGTTCACGGGTCTTGTTGATCAGGAAATATTTATATACCTGCGCCAGCTTGTTATTAAAAAGATGAGCCTGCGGAGGATTGTTCAGAATAAGATGGTTCAGCGTATTGAGTGAGTTGAAGATAAAGTGGGGGTCCATTTCATTGGTCAGCGCCTGTAGTTCCGCCTGCGAACGTTCCTGGTCAAGCTGGTTCACTATTTTAGTATCTATCTCCCTTTCCTTATTCAGGAAGAGTATTTCATATACCAAGGTAAAAATAATAACAGCGGCAACACAAACAGCGACGAATTTATAAACGCCTGTCCAGTCAAATGTTTCTTTCGATATCTTGATCCATATAAAAGAAGAAAGCCCGCCGGTACAGGCGCCGTATAAAGCGGATACAAAACATATAGTGGCTATTCTTGAGAACATTTTCGATACCGGGGCGTAAAGTGGCCGCAACTTAATATGTATCACGTTGCATCCGCCCCAGATCAGGAATGAAGTAAAAATGAAAAAAAGATTGGCGCCGGTAAGCTCGGGCACAGAATACCTGTCATAGGTAATGATACCTGCGATGACGGGCAAACCAATGCCCAGCAACGGGATGAAAATGAGTTTCAGTAGCGCATCTTTGATCATGACAGCAGTGGTTAGGGTTTACAAAACCGGGTTTCTTCCAGAAATTTCTCATGCGCTTGTAATTGAAACGTGAATAACGGCTATTCAGGTATAAAACTACCTGCACATTGTGTTAAGCAATATCAAATTATTTTTCATGGACGATTTCAATTACAAGTGGTAAATGAAAATCCAGGAAAACCTGAGCCGGTGAATGAGAGATACAAGGGAGTTATCATACGGGTAGATATTCAGGATAAGCATTATGCTGCTTTGCTCATCAAATTTCATTTCTTGTCAATAATACCTGCTTTAAATGAATATTTTCCAGCTTCAGTAAAATATACGGCTCAAAAATTTGCGGCATCAGTACCCATCATTCATGCCTCAGTAATATTAGCCCTCAACATAGGAGCATCCTGTAAGAAATTGTTGCCTTGCAATTGATTTTATTTTAAAAACTAACACACGGGGCTTATGAAAAAATTATTACTATTGGTAACATGCGTGTTACCGGTGATGCTGGTATTTGCCCAGCGAACCATTACAGGTAAAATAACGGACGAGGCAGGGGCGCCATTAGCAGGCGTCTCTGTTTCTGTAAAAGGAACAAGGGTTGGCACAAGTACGAATCCAAACGGGGATTTCTCATTGAATGTACCGGCCAACACAAGGATCTTAATTTTCACTTCCATCGGTTTTCAATCACGGGAAGTGGATATTTCGGGAGGTAATACTACCGTCAGTATCCGCCTGCTTGTATCAGCTACTGAATCAGAAAACATTATATTGACCGGCTATACAAGAGAAAGGGCCAGCAAGTACTCAGGCTCAGCCTCCAAAGTGTCTTCCGAAAAGATCAACCAGGTACCCAATGCCTCATTGGACCAGATATTGCAGGGCAGGGCGCCGGGTTTGTATGCAGTGGCAGGCTCCGGTCAACCCGGTGCGGCCGCTACGGTTTTGATACGTGGATCAGGCAGTATCAGCGGGGTAACCGCACCATTATATATTATGGATGGTATTCCCATTGAGGCCGGCGTGTTTCAATCTCTCAATCCCTCTGATATTGAATCGGTGGACGTTTTAAAAGATGCATCTTCCACTGCTTTGTACGGCTCGCGGGGAGCTAACGGTGTTATCGTTATTACTACCAAGCGTGGTAAAGCGGGCACTACCGTTTTTAGCATCAAATCCCAGTTTGGCTACGCCAGCAGAACAACGCCCAAGTTTGAAATGCTGAATACGCAGGAAAGATTGCAGTTTGAAAAAGAAATAGGACAGGAGTTTGGTGTAACAGCGGGACCCGGCTGGTATCTTTCAAGAGATAACCCGGCTAATGCGGCCTTGTCCGCGGCGCAATTGACGGAAATGGACCGCAGGTTAGACAGTCTTCGTAATAATAATACAAACTGGATTGATCTTTTTTTCCGTACCGGCAAATTCCAGGAGCATGAATTAAGCGCATCCGGGGGAAACGATAAGGTAAGATTTTATACATCTTTTGATTATTATAAACAGGAAGGGATTGCTTATCGTTCTGACCTGGAACGCTACACCTTCAGGGGTAACCTTGATTTCACCGGTAATAAATTCACTGCTTCTATCAGTTCTGGTATCGGGTTTACCAAAAGAAATTTTATTGAATCAGAGAATACAACCGCCATCACTAATCCTTTTTCATCAGCGTACTATGCACTTCCTTATGAGCAGCCTTTTACAGATGGCGTACTGGTGGCTTCAGGAATGGCCAGCGGACCAAGACTTGCCGTGGCAACCTATAATCCATTGTTGCCTTCCAATACCAATGCACCTACTGTGCCGATATTACCATCAAGGGTATTGGTATATGATCAGCGGGAAGGCTCGGATGCACTGGAGAGATTAGCTTCCACTACCAGCGCCAATAACCAATTGAAAGGAACCATAAGCGGCAACTTCCGGCTTAAGCTGACTAATGAGTTGACAGCACTGGGAACAATAGGATTGGATTTCAGGGAAACGGTGGGTGAAAGATTAATAAGGCCGGGTACTCATACAGGGACGCTGGCAACGGGACAACGGGGAAGTTTTGCAGAAAATTTTGCACGCAACATACAAATCATCGCTAATGGTGGATTAACTTATGCAAGAACGATAGGGCAGGATCATAGTTTTGAAATAATGGGTTTGTTTGAAGTATTGAGGGACTGGGGACATAACTTTAACTATACCGGCTTTGGTATTGACCCATTGCGCCAGGGCACTCCTTCAGGTATTACCGCAGGATCAACTGCTGCGGGATTTATTCCTACGGTAGGCGGGGGAAGAGCTGTTCCTAACAGGGCGTATGCTGCATTCATCGGTGCGGGTAAATATTCTTTTAAACATAAATACACACTTAATCTTAGCTACAGGTATGACGGGGCTACGCAGGTTCCTGAAGAAAGACGCTGGAAAGGTTTTTATGCAGCCGGCGCTACCTGGAATGTGATGAAAGAAAAATTTATGACCAATATTAATCTGCTTAATTCATTGCTTCTTCGTGTGAGTCATGGACAAACGGCGGCACAGTTTGTCAATGATTTTGCCTACCTGGCCAACTATGCAGGCGGTGCAGGTTCAAGATATGACGGTATTCAGGGACTAAGTCCGACGTTTGGTAATACCGCACTCCAATGGGAATATACTACTACTACTAATATAGGAACTGATCTTTCATTCTGGAAAAGAAGGATCAGGATGAAAATAGATGCATATAACAAGAAGACCATTAACGTCGTGATCAACCAGAATTTATCATTCACATCAGGTTTTGCCGCCGGCCAGATCAATGCCGGCACTATGGTGAACAAAGGGATTGAATCAGAATTTTCGGTGGATATCATCCGGGGTAAAGATGTGTTAGTGGCTCTTGGCGGAAATTTTGGCTATAACAAAAATAAGATCACCAGTCTTGGATCGGTCAATGAGTTTATACAGGGAACAGGCATTATCAGGGTTGGCTTGCCACTGGGTTCTCATTACATTGTAAAATGGGCGGGTGTAGATCCGGCTACCGGCAACCCGCAGTATTATAAACGTGATGGAACCATTACAACTACGTATGACAGGGCCAATCAAAGCGTAGCAGAATTTGGAACATCTATTCCGCCTTTTACAGGAGGGTTCAATGCTTCTTTGCGGTTTAAAGGATTTTATGTGGAAGCATTCTTCAGTTTTGCCAGCGGGTTTAAACGGTTCAATAATGAAGACTTCTTTAATGAGAATATCACTTTTGCTACCAGCAACCAGACAAGAAGAGTATTTACTGACAGGTGGAAAAAACCGGGTGACGTAACCGATATACAACGATATAACTCTTCAAGACAATTCTCTTCCAAAGATGTACAGGACGCCTCATTCATCCGTTTCAGGAACCTGAATGTCGGCTATGTTGTTCCTGCTTCAGTTATATCAAGGCTTAAAGTCATTAACGGGGCGACCCTATATGTACAGGGGCAAAACATTGCAACGTTTACTAAATGGAGACAATTTGATCCGGAGGATGGAAACAATATTGCAGCATTTGAATATCCTGCTAACCGGATGATAACCTTCGGAATCAATTTGGATTTTTAATCATTAAATGTAAATGATCATGAATAGTAATAAAATAGTTAAACGTATTTTTTTTACGCTTATACCAGCCCTAGCATTATCGGCATGCCAGAAATACCTGGAAAAAGAACCAATTGACAGCGTGCCTGAAGTAGCTGTTTTTGAAAGCCTCATAGGTCTTCAGAATGCGATTACCGGCGCTTATGCAGGCGTTAGCCCGGCTATTGAAGACGAGATTTATCAAACAGCATTAGTAACGGATGAAGCCACTTTGCCTACAGAAAATAATACCGGCAGGGGAGTAATCGTGTACAGGTGGCAATACGATGCCGGAACGGGAGGGGAAGTAACAGCAAGTTTCCGCGATTTTTATTTTGCGCTGAACAGGATCAATAAAATACTTGACAATATTGATGCTGTTCCTGTTAAAGACGCAGCAGAAGACGCCGCTAAAAAGCAGATCAAAGGAGAGTCGCTTGCGTTGAGGGCTTATTGCCATTTTGAATTGCTGAGAAGTTTCAGCGCCGGTTTTAATGCAGGTGATCTGGGTATTACATATATGGAGCATTCAGAAATTGGTTTACCCTCCCGTGCTGTAGTCGGAGAAGTGATTACAAAAGCAAAAGCCGACCTGGTGAATGCTATTACCATGCTCCCTGTTAGTTTTACACTGAATACACGATTTACAAGAAACGCGGCAATCGCCCTGCAGGCGCAAATAGCTTTGTATGAAAAAGACTGGGATGCAGCCATTAATTTATCGTCTCAATTGATAACAGCAGCGCCCTTAGCGACGCAAACCCAGTTCCAGGCCATCTGGAAAGATCAGCATAATGCAGAGATTATCTGGAAGATCAAAAGAAATGTTGGGGATAACCGGGTAGGCGATACGTATTTTGACAGGACACAAAATAAGATCATCTACGCACCTTCTAAAGAATTAAGAGATACGTATGACCAGGTGAATGATGTGCGTTACGGCGCTTATGTTCTTGATCTGGGTGGTGGCAGGTTTACATTAAATAAATACAGGGGCGGTGATGCGGCTAATTTGAACCTTGCGGATATCAAAGTGTTCAGGACTGGTGAGATATATCTTATCCGGGCCGAAGCGTATGCGGAAAAGAATAACCTGGCGGCCGCTGCTGCAGATTTGAATAGTTTACGCAGGGCAAGAATTACGGGTTACACAGATGAAGTGTTTGCAACAAAAGAAGCTTTATTAGATGCCATCTTTACAGAACGGTTCAAAGAATTAGCATTTGAGAAATCACGATATTTTGATCTTAAAAGAAAACTATTACCTATTACCCGTTTGCCTGAAGATGCTATTAATGCACTGGGCGCAGAGAATCTTGCGCCGGCAAAAAGAGAATACCTGATGCCTATCCCACTCGCAGAAATAAATGCAAATGGTAATATGCAGCAGAATACGGGTTATTAATATCAGTATTAGTTTTTACAAAGAGGCTGTCTCGAAAGTTATTATTGCCGGGAAGGCGGGAAGAAAATGGTAATTGAATTCAATACTTACCGCCTTACCGGCGTATATTCCGGAATTGACTTTGAGACAGCATCTTTGCTTTACGATTAAGTACTATTTCTGCAACAAACAGAAGGATGCGTTCCTGATCTTGCCCGCTCTCCATTGGAAAAATTCATTTAAGGCTTAAAGTTTAATTAACACTCCGAATTTCAATTTCAAAAAATCATTTCCCATCCAGTTTCATTCATGCTTAGAATAAATAACAATTAATAGCTGAAGCATCTTTTCTGAAATTACTGCCTACGCAATATCTCCTCACTAAAATCAAGGCTATGAGACGCTTATTAATTTTATTTACTTTTCTATTGCCCGTATTAGCGGCGCTGGCACAAAGCCGGACCCTTACGGGAAAGATCACAGACGAAAATGGCAATGCAATCGCCGGGGCTACAGTAGCTGTTAAAGGAACAAGAACAGCCGTTACCACTGACGCCAATGGTATCTATTCTCTTACTGTTGACCAAAATGCAAAAACGCTGGTCATTTCCTATGTAGGCAAAGCTGCTGATGAAGTAAGCATTGGTAACAACTCTGTTATCAATGCCAGCTTAAAAGCGGAAGACAATACTATGCAGGAAGTAGTGGTGGTCGGTTATGGTACCCAGAAAAGAAGGGACCTCACCGGGAATGTATCAAAGATCAGCGGTGAAGCTACCCGCAATGTGCCCGTGCAAAGTTTTGACCAGGCTCTTTCCGGCAGGGCCGCTGGTGTAAGTGTAATGATACCTAATGGTGTGCTCAACAACCCGCCTGTTATCCGGGTACGTGGTATCAGTTCTATTAACTTAAGTTCTTTTCCGCTGGTGGTTATTGACGGTGTGCCCACATTTGTCGGCAATGTAGGAACTGCATCCAACCCCACAAGTACTGGTGTTACAGCGCCCAGTAATATACTTTCTGATATCAACCCCTCCGATATTGAAAGTTTTGAAATATTAAAAGATGCGGCGGCCAGCGCTATTTATGGTTCACGGGCTTCCGCAGGTGTATTGATCATTACCACCAAAAAAGGTAAAGCAGGAAAAGCGAAAGTAAATTATGACGGATGGGTCGGCTTTACAAAAGCGATGAACATGCTGGATGTATTGAATGCCGAAGAATATGTGACTTTGAAAAATGAAGGGTTGACAAATATCGGCACGCCACCGAACGGTACTACCCGTGGTTTTTATTTGCAAACAGGACCTGATGGAAAAACGATTGATACGGACTGGTACGATTATATTTACCAAACAGGTATGTCGCATAGCCATACGATGAATATATCAGGAGCCAGCGACCGTACCAGCTACTATTTTTCTTTTGGATATACAGACCAGGAAGGTATGCTGAAGAAAAATACTTTTAAAAGACTGGCCGGCCGCATGAACCTCGATCATAAAGTAAGCGACCGTATTACGATAGGCGGCAATTTTACGTACAGCAATTCGTCAAATTTTGCACCCAATTCAGGGTCTCTGCCGACACAGGCATTTAATACTTCGGGTCTTGGCCGTTTACCATTGGTACTTGCTCCTAATGTTGCTGCCTTTAATCCTGATGGCAGCTATAACATTAATATTGCAGGCAATACAGTAGGACAAGGCGCTAACCTGACAGCGTTGAATTTTACCAATCCTGTAATGATCCTTGATCTCAACAAATTCTCTGCGGAAACCGATCGTATCCTTGCCAATGTTTATGCAGATATTAAATTATTCCAGGGTTTAAATTTCAGAACTGTTTTTGGTATTGATTACCTGAATACATTAAGTAAGGAATTTCAAAACCCGATACATGGCGATGGTACCGCTACATTAGGTTCCGCAGCCAATCTTCAGCAGCGTTTTCAAAGACAGAACTGGCAGAACCTGCTAACGTTTGACCGCAAATTGGGCGAATCACATAGCGTGAACCTGTTATTAGGTAACGAGCAGCAGTTTACATTCAATGAAGGATGGGGCGCCCAGCGCAGGCAGGTAGGTGATTCTTATTTTGATGAATACCAGGGCGGCTATGTATTGATCGTTCCATCTTTTACATCATTTCCCAATTCAAATTTTTTGGGAGAAAGTTACCTGGCATCTTTTTTTGGCCGCCTGAATTATGATTACAAAAAGAAATACTTCTTGTCCCTGAATGCCCGTCGTGATGGTTACTCTGCGTTTGCACCAGGAAAAAAATACGGAAACTTTGGCGGCGTATCCGCAGGATGGACCATCTCACAGGAAAACTTTTTTAAAAATTCAGGATTAGCCAATGTATTCAGCAATTTCAAATTAAGGGGTAGTTATGGACAAGTGGGTAATATTAACGGTATTGCTGATTTCGCTTCTTATTTCCTTTTCACCAGCGCCTTATATGGATCTCAATCCGCTTTATTCTATTCACAGGCGGGCAATACAGACCTGACCTGGGAAACCAGTAAGAAAACAGACATAGGATTTGAAGCAGGTTTATTGAACAACAGGATCACTGTAGATTTTGCTTATTATAATAATGACATAGATGGATTGGTGTTGAATGATCCTCAAAGCCCGTCGAAAGGTGTTGCGTTTATCAATACGTTGCCTACCAGTGCGGCTACATTGGCGGGTGGTGTGGTGCCGGTAAATATTGGACGTATGGTAAACACAGGATTTGAACTTTCTGTAAATGCAAAGGTCATCAATAAGAAAGATTTTAACTGGAGCAGCAACTTTAATATAGCCACGTTGAAAAACGAAGTAAAAGAACTGGCTTCAGGCAACGCAGATATTTTTATTGCCACATCAGGTTTGGAACGTCCGAGTATTATCCGTGTGGGTGAATCTATAGGAAGTTTTTATGCTGTCAGAACAAATGGCGTAAATCCTGCCAATGGAAGAAGGGTATTTGTTTATCGTGACGGCCAGCAGGTTCAATTCGATCTGTCATCACCTGTCGCAACACGCTGGACATATCTGGATGGTACTACGGCTCCCCGTGCTCCCGACCAGGTATCTGATGGAGTTTTAATAGGTCCTGCACTTCCCAGGTGGGCAGGCGGATGGGAAAACTCAGTGCGGTATAGAAATTTTGATTTCAACATATTGTTGTTTTTCTCCGGTGGTAATTATGTATATAATGGTACAAAAGCAGGCTTAAGAGATAATCGCAACTGGAATAATTCAACAGAGACACTTACCCGCTGGCAAAAACCAGGCGATGTCACCAATATACCCAAACTTGTATTCGGAGACAACCTGTCAAACGGATCAGGTATTGTTATTTCTGAAAATGTAGAAAAAGGTGATTTTCTCAAAGCAAGAAACATATCTCTTGGATACTCACTTCCATCCGGTATACTGCAAAAAGCGAAAATAAGCAGCTTCAGGTTATATGCTTCCGTGCAGAATGCATTTGTGATAACTAAATATTCCGGTTTCGATCCTGAAGTATCCTCCAATGGTAATAATAATGGTTCACCAAGTGTTGACAGGAATTCTGTTCCGCAGTCAAGGACCATCACGTTTGGTGTAAATGTTGGATTTTAAAATGAGTAATGAGTCTTAACTAAAATGGAACAAAATGAAAAACAAAATAATTATACTGGCAGTAACGGCGGGTGTGTTTTTTTCCTGCAATAAAAGCAAGTTAGACCCCAACCCGCAGGCTGATCTGCCTGCAACAGAAGCTTTCTCCACCGCAGCCAGGGCGCAGCAACAGGTGAATGGAATGTATGTGATGCTGAAATCCTCATTCTTTTTTGGTAGCAGGTTTGTTGTATATGGCGATGTTCGTGGTGAAGATTTTTTGAACAGAACAGCGAATGGCGTCACGGGTTTGCAAACCTGGAATTTCAGCGCTACACCAGCTACCAACGAAGTGCAATATGTATGGAGAGATGCGTATGCCTGCATCAATCAATGCAACATCGTACTGGAAAGAATTGATGAAGCCCCCATTGCAGATGCTTTGAAGAACCAATACAAAGGAGAAGCGAGAACATTAAGGGCATTAAGTTACTGGGGTTTGCTTACCATGTATGCGAAACCTTATGCAGATGGCAATGGCGCTAACCCGGGTGTGCCACTCAGGTTAACTGCTGAATACAGTACCGGTAATAATAGTCTGACAAGAGCAACCGTGGCGGAAGTATATACGCAAATACTGGCCGATCTGAATTTTGCAGAAACCAATTTGCCCCTTAACAACGGAGGTGCTGAGTTGAATACTACTCATGCACACCGCAATACTGCCATCGCATTAAAGACACGTATGTTATTAGCCATGGGCCGCACTGCCGATGTTATTACAGAAGCAGACAAACTGGTGCCTGCTGCGGCGCCCTACCAGGCGGCAACAGGTGTTGCACACAGGCTCGAAGCGAATGTAGCTTCAGTATATGCGCCACCCTACAATACATTAGAGTCTATCCTTTCCATGCCGTTTACAACATTGGACCTGCCGGGTACGCAAAATGGATTAGCGAATTATTATATGCCCGGACCTGTCGGCGCTTTGGATTATACACTCAATACCGCGGCAGCGGGTATTGTATCCAATGCAAGCTGGAAAGCAACAGATGCAAGAAGGGCGTTTGTTGGCACATCCGGCACATCAACCGTATGGAGAAAATTCCCTTCCAACCCGCATACGGATTATGTACCCGTGATCAGGTATGCTGAAGTATTGCTGAACCTGGCAGAAGCAAGAGTAAGGCAAACCAACACGGTTGATGCCAGGGCTATTGATCTGCTGAATGCTGTTCATAGCCGGTCTGATAATACTACCATTTATGTTGCCGGTGATTTTGCAACGCCTGCCGCTTTGCTGGCGCAGATAGCGATTGAAAGAAGAATTGAATTTCTTGGAGAAGGGTTACGCAACTTCGATATCATGCGAACGTTGCAGGCTTTCCCTGCAAAAGGTACTGCGCCGGTGGTAGCTTCCACTGCTAACGCATATATATGGCCCATACCGCAATCAGAACTTTTCAGTAACCCGGTTGCCGCTCAAAATCCCGGTTATTGATTTTCATGATTTAAGTGAGATTAAAGCAGCTCTGCTACAGGGCTGCTTTTTTTATTAACGTGTCGTACGGTTGTTCTAAAATCAGCCTGTATAATTATATACTCATTAAACATAACCAGGTGCTGAAAAATGAAATACAGGGTACTAATAACCACAATAGCTATCATAAAAATAGTAGTGAAAATAGTCATCTCCTGAAAATGCAGGTTTACTGTCTTCTCTTCACGGTTCAGTTTTGTTTAACTTTTAAATAAGATGGTTACAGCTACGAATTTTCATGCCTCGGTAATTGATGGGTCAGAATATGAAGCATTGTTCCGCATCTTGCTGCCTTGCTGCTAATCTCACTCATAAAAAACAATCTGCATGAAAAAAATCTTATTACTCGCATTGTTCTTTTTGCCCTCATTGATAATGCTGGCGCAAAACAGGACCATTACCGGAAAGGTTACCAACCCTGATGGAAAACCCGTTGCATTTGCAACAGTTACTGTTAAAGGAACTTCTACGGCTGTATCCGCAGACGTAAATGGCGATTTTTCCATTCAAGCTCCTCCAAGGTCTGTACTGGTATTCAGTGCTGTCAGTTTTCAAAGCACGGAAGTAAATATCGGGAACCAGACAACTATCAGCGCCGTGCTGAATACCCGTGAAGTACTTAGCGAAGTTGTCGTAACAGCTTTAGGTATTACAAGAACTCAAAAATCTTTAGGGTATAGCGCCTCCACCCTTAAAAGCGAAGAGCTGCTGAAAGCCCGGGAAACAAATATTATCAATTCACTGGCGGGTAAAGCTGCTGGCGTCAGAATTACTTCCCAGTCCGGAACTGTGGGAGGGTCTTCCAAGATCATTATCCGTGGTGTGAACTCAGTAAACAATACAACGGTTAACGGGAATGGTCAGCCTATTTTCGTTATTGATGGATTGCCGATTGATAATAGTGCGCAACAGATCAATACAGTGAACAGTGCGGTGAACCAGGGTACATCTGGCGCTGACTTTGGAAACAGGGCCGGCGATATAAACCCGGATGATGTGGAATCCATCACGGTATTAAAAGGGGCTTCGGCTACCGCATTGTATGGAGCAAGGGCGAAAGACGGCGCCATAATTATTACTACAAAAAAAGGAAAGAAAGGACAAACATCTGTTACGTTCAATGTATCAGCAAGATTTGACAATGCCCTTCGGCTTCCTTCTTTCCAGAATGAATATGCGCAGGGTAACCAGGGTACTTATAATATTGCCAGTACCAATGGATGGGGACCAAAGATCAGCGAAGTGCAGGATAAAACCTTTCCTGATTTTTTAGGCCGGCAGGTTACCTTACAAGCTTTCCCTGATAATGTAAATGATTTTTACAGAACCGGGAAGACCAATATTTATTCAGCGTCTTTTGAAGGAGGTGGTGAAGGCACCGATTATCGTTTTGGTTATACCAACACTACCCAGACCGGCATCATACCCGGCGAAAAATTGAATAAGAGCGCTGTAAGTTTCAACGCGGGAAGAAACATTATGAAGGGACTTGATATCCGTACGAATATTAATTATACAAGAGTATTTGCAGACGGCAGACCTGTTGAAAGTTCAAACAACCCCAATGTATTACAGAATCTTATCCTCAACATTCCAAGGACGGTTAATATACAGGATGTAAAAGACAATTATGTAGATCCTGTTACGGGTCAGCAGATAACACTTACGCCAGGCAGAACAGGCAATAATCCTTACTGGGTCATTAATAACAATAAATTTTCCAATACAGTTGACAGGATATACGGGAATGCCATCGTAACCTATAGCCCGGTTAAATGGCTGACCATCTCTGATAATATCGGGACCGATTTTTATAATGAATTCAGGAGAGGGGTCACAAGGCCGGGTACCATCGGTGCATTAACCGGGAATTTCTTCACGGCAAACCTGTATAACCGTATCATTAATAATGATCTTATTGTAACAGTCAGTCAAAAAATAACAAAAGACCTTGACCTGAAAGTAATAGCAGGGCATAATGTTTTTGAAGCTCAATACAGGAGAGAGCAATCGGATGCCCAGTCACTCACCGTGGATCAGTTATACAGTTTTTCAAACGCGGGTACGGTAAGTACCACTAACCTTTCCAATAAAAGAAGACTTGTCGGCGTTTTTGGCGATATAGGTTTATCTTATAAAGACCTTTTATTTGTTAATGCCACTGGCCGCAATGACTGGAGTTCAACGCTTCCCAAGGGTAACAATTCTTATTTCTATCCTTCCGTTAGTTCCAGTTTCGTATTCAGCGAACTTTTGTCAAACCTAAGCTGGCTGAGCTTTGGAAAATTAAGGGCGAGCTGGGCTAATGTAGGAAGTGATGCCGCACCTTACGCTCTTTCTTTTGCTTACCTGCCGGTACCTGTATCTTTTGCCCAATACGGGTTTGGTTCACAATTTCCTTTCAATGGAGTAATTGCGTTCACAGCGCCGGGTGTATTGCCCAATGCAAGTCTCAAACCACAGAATCAAACCAGTTATGAATTTGGAACAGAAATGAGATTTCTGAAAAGCAGGATTAGCCTGGATGTTACTTACTATAGCTCTGAAACAAAAGACCAGATCATCAACCTGGCAGTACCTCAATCTACAGGCTTTACTTCAAAAACGATCAATGCCGGTTCTGTACTTAATAAAGGTATTGAAGTGACATTGGGTGTGATACCTGTAAAAACAAAAGATTTTAGCTGGAACATAGATGCCAATTTTTCAAAGAATAAGCAAACAGTTGAATTACCCGGCGAGGTAAAATCTTATGTGTTGCAGAGCGGATGGAGCGGGTTGCAGATCAAAACACGCAGCGGCGAACCATTTGCAATATGGGGAACAGCCTGGTTGCGTGATCCTGATGGCAATATTGTTATAGATGCTAATACGGGTTTAAGAAGAACGATCAACGATCAGAAGATCGGGAATATTTTTCCTGACTGGATGATGGGTATCAACAATACATTTAATTATAAAAATTTTAGCCTGAGTTTTCTTATTGATATAAGAGAGGGCGGGTTTTTATATTCCAATACATCGTCCACGTTGCGTACGCAGGGACTGGGTGAGGAAACCGCTGAGAGCCGCGATAAGATCATTATTGATAAAGGAGTAATATTTGATGCTGCAACGAATAAGTATCTCCCGAATACGGTGCCGGTACAAAGTATGCAGGATTTCTGGGGCCAGTTCATCACTACCAATACAGAAGGCAATGTGTATAACGCTTCTTATGTAAAACTGCGGGAAGTAAGAGTGGCTTACCGTCTGCCCTCAGCATTTTTATCCAGTAGGCTGAAATTCGTCAAAGGACTGGAACTGGGACTGGAAGGAAGAAACCTTTGGATCATAAAATCCCATGTGCCTCATATTGATCCTGAAGTAAACTTCTTTGGTTCGGCCAGCCTGGGTGAGGGTGTCGAATTCAATTCTGTTCCGTCCACACGGTCTTATGGCATTAACCTTCGTATTAAAATTTAATAAAGAAATTAATTATGAAAAAAAGATTAATATATTTTGCCGGTGTCGCGCTGCTGAGCCTGGCACTGCCATCCTGTAAAAAATACCTGGACATTAATAAAAGTCCTAACTCTGCCGAAAACCCTGATCCGAAATTGCTGTTTTCAAATGCTTCTACGCAGTACATTAATTTGCGGAGTGGCGGTGATATGTATATACCCATGGCGCTGGCCGGGCAATTAATCGCTGACGGAGGCAATAACCCCACTGGCTGGGGTATTCCTTCTGCACAGGAATACACTTTTTCTGTGTTTAACTATAACAATAGCTGGAACACCTATTATCTTTCTTCCGGTACAAACCTGAAACAGGCGATAACCATATCAGAATCCGCTACCCCTAAGAATAATAATGCGGCCGCGCAGTCTAAAGTATTGCTGGCGCAGGTGGTGTATGATCTTACTACCGTCTTTGGGGACGTGCCTTTTTCCGAAGCATGGAGACCAGATATTTCCTATCCGAAATTTGATGCGCAGAAAGATGTGTTCCTGGGTATTGTTGCTTTATTAAATGAGGCGCTGGCGCAGTTTGATGAAGCAAGTGTTTTGAAGATATCAGACTATGACCTGTTCTACAAGGGAGATATTGCAAAATGGAAAAGATTAGCAAAATCACTCAAGCTTCGGGTGCTGATGACAATGGTGGACAAAGATCCCACGCAGGCCGCTGCCATAGGCCAGTTGATAGCGGCAGGCGGTTTGGTTAATTCCGCCGCTGATAATTTTAAGGTAGCTTACCAGAATGTTTCAGGAAGAAAAAATCCAAAGTTTGCATTAAGTGAACAATATAATAGCGGGGAAAGTTTCTTCTTTGCTTCTAAATATGTTGCTGATTTTATGAGAGGTCTTGATGATCCGCGGTTACCAAAGTTTTTCGCCAAACCTGCTGCTGCTGATAATTATTATGGTATTCAGCCAGGTGAGGACGGCGATGATGATCATGATTCACGTATATCTTCCCTGCTGCAGTCTGCTGACGCCCCGGAAGTAATGTTTTCTTACCAGGAACAATTATTTTTTGAAGCGGAGATACAGGCGAGAGGTATCGGTGTACCCGTGAGTTTAAGTAATGCGAATACCTTATATAAAAAAGCAGTAGAGGAATCCTGCAAATTTTATGGTGTTAGCGCCGCCACTGCTGCCAGCTTTGCAGCAGGTTTGCCCGACCTGTCCACCGTCGCGGCTCCTGTTAAGTTAATTCATTACCATCAATGGGTGGACCTGATGGACAGGGGAGGAGATGCATTTATTCAATGGAGAAGATCCGGGCCTGACGGAGATGAAGTGCCATTACTCACTCTTCCAACAGGAGCGCCTGCAGGAGCTTTGTTCAGGAGATATGAATATCCTTCTACCAATGAATTGTCGGTTAATCCCAATGCACCGGCTACGGTAAAATTCAATGTAAAAATGTGGTTTGACCTTTAATACTATTAATATGAAAAAAATATTTCTGTATATATCTGTTCTGGCAATCTTTAGTTTGTCATCCTGCGATAAGGAGGATTCCCCCGGTGACAATTATGATTTTTCAGAGAGCCTTCCTCCTTATGTTGCATTAAGCAGTACCGCTGCAAAAACGGTCAGGCAGGGTAATCCTGTTACGTTTACTTTTCAATTGCGTACAGCCATGCAGCAGAAAGTAACCGTGTATTATGATGTAACAGGGGGAGGGGTAACTCTTACCAACCAGGCAGCGATCATAGACCGTGATAAAACAAGTATTATAGCAACGGTAAATATTCCCACTGTTATTGTGGCTCCGGCTACTACGGCTACTGCTACGTTAACGCTGGTAAAGGCTGTCGCTGATGACGGTACCCTTCTTACTATTGGTTCGAGAAATAATCCCGCGACACAAAAAGTAACGATAAATATAACGTTATAACGGGCGGAAGTTTTAATGAATATAAAACAGTGAAAGAAAGAAGCAACTGCACGCCAGTTGCTTCTTTCATTTGTATTCTACCGCTGAAAATTATTCTTCATGCTTCAGTATTTTTTCTTCATGCTTCAGTCAATCAGCCGCTGATTAGCGGAGCATACTGTAAATCTTTGTTGTCTGCTGTTAATCAGATAGTATAACTACCGGGCTGTTTCCAACCATTTTATTGTACAGGCAAGACATGCCTTCCTGTACCGATTGAAAAAACCAAAAACTATGCACATGAAACGATCAGTACTTTTTTCCCTTTTTGTTATGTTGTTGTCTTCTGTCGCCTGGGCGCAGCGGGATGTCACAGGTATAGTGACCGATGCAAGAGATAATGCTCCCCTTTCCGGGGTAAATGTATTTGTAAAAGGAACCCGCACTGGAACTACTACCGCCCGTGACGGACGCTTCAGGATATCAGCGCCCGCTAATGCGGTACTGGTTTTTTCTTTTTCCGGCTTTACAGATAAAGAAGTAACTGCGGATGGAACTACCCTGAATGTTTCTTTAGCAGTAGCGCAAACAAGCCTGCAGGAAGTAATCGTAACCGGTTATACCACACAAAACAAAAAGCAATACACCGGCTCTGTATCCAAAGTAGCAGGCGCAGAGGTAAACCTGCAGCCCATAGCATCGCTTGAACAACTATTACAGGGTAAGTCTCCGGGCTTATTGATACAATCACAAAGCGGGCAACCGGGTTCCGCTGCTTCAGTTACAATCCGGGGTAAGGGATCTGTACTTGGCGGCACGCAGCCTTTATATATTGTTGACGGCATTCAAATAACCGGTGCGGATTTTCAAAGCATCAATCCCGCCGATATTGAAACCTATAATATATTGAAAGATGCGGTATCTACATCGCAATATGGTTCCCGCGGCGCCAATGGCGTTATTGTAGTTACTACCAGGCGTGGTAAAAATGCGAAAACTGTTCTTAATTACGATTATCAATATGGCGTACAGCAATTACCGGAGAGTAAACTTATATTGATGAATTCATTGGAAAAACTGAATTATGAGATCTATTATGACAGGCCGGAAGGGCTGAATCCTTTTGGATGGTCGCCATCAGCATACGACAGTTTATCAAAGATCACTGCAGATTGGGACGGGGCTGTGTTTCGTAAATCTAAAACACAACAGCATATTATCAGCGCTACCGGTGGTAATGATAAAACAAGGTTCTTTATCTCCGGTTCAATCTTTACCCAGGATGGATTGGTGCGCACTACTGACTTAAAACGTTATACGGGAAGAATAAACCTTGATCATACAGCGGGTAATTTTAAAATAGGCATATCTGCTACGGTAGGATATTCTAAAACTTCCGGCACATTTGAAAACGATAATGTGATCAATACCCCTTTGAATGCTTACCGGTGGACCATGCCATATATTACCCCCTATCTCCCTGGCGGCAGTTACAATCTTGAAGATCCCGGCGGTAACCCCAATCCATTGCCGGAACTTTTTTTAAATACTAATTTAAATAAGCAGCTTAAAGGAGTGGGTGCGATCAGCCTGGAATATAAGATCCCCTTTGTAAAAGGGCTTAATGTAAGAACACAATGGGGTATTGATTTTACAGATAACCAAAACGAAGCCTATGTAGATATCAATACAACCTCCAACCAGGTTGTACCCGGACAAGCCGGTTCATTCAATGCGAATTCGCTGCGGCGTATCCGTACAACAGGTACCACTTCTCTTAACTATGAGAAGAAAGCCGGCGATCACAACTTTGGTATCGGTCTTTTTAACGAGATCATTAAAAGAACGACTGAAACAAATGGTTATACAGGGTTTGGATTGAACGGCCCCATTAAAAACGCAGGCGGCATCACTCCCGGTACATCTACCAATAATTTTATACCACGGGTGGGAGGAGCCGCAAATGAAGAAGCTATACTATCTTATTTTGCCATTGCTAATTATGATTTCAGGAATAAATACTTTATCAATCTCACCGGCCGCCGCGATGGAAGTTCAAGACTGGCGGAAGGAAAGAAATTTGTCAATTATGGTGGTGTTGGTTTGGGCTGGGCGGTGACGTCAGAAGGGTTTATGACGAATCAAAACATCTTCGATAACCTGAAATTAAAAATAAGTTATGGATCTGCCGGCAATGCGGATATAGGTGATTCCTACGAAGCTCTCGAACAGTTCACTTCTTCTTCTTATAACGGTATTAACGGGTTAAGGCTTACTAATCTGAAAAAAGACCAGCTAACATGGGAAACACGCCGTACGGCCAATGCGGGACTTGATTTTGCTGTATAGAAACATCGTTTGTCAGGCAGTATAGAAGTATATAAAGGTATGACAGATGGTCTGTAGCTTAACAGGTTACTTGCGGCTACGAATGGTGGAGGAAGCATTGAGACCAACCGGGGGAAACTCCGGAACCAGGGGATTGACATAACATTGTCTTATGATCTCATCAAAGGCAAAAACCTGGCTATACCTATCAATGACAACTGGACCGGCAATAAAAGTGTAATGCTTGCACTGGATGGTAATGACGAAATAGCAAAGGGTATCAGCATTAACA
>JAATGJ010000042.1 GCA_015654695.1 Chitinophagales bacterium
AGAACAGGCGATAAGATAAAAGCAATAAAATGGTATGAGGTAAGCCTGCGGTTCATCAACAGGCCGGATGTGAGAACAGACATGGAAAAGCGGATAGCGCAATTGAAGAAATAGCTGGATTAAGAAGTTTAGGAAGCAGAAGATGTCTATCCCTGCAACCTTGAAACTTATTATTATAAACAAGATTTAAAAATTATTTGAGTATGCCTTGTGGTAAGAAAAGAAAACGTCATAAAATCGCGACACACAAACGTAAAAAAAGACTGAGAAAGAATCGTCATAAGAAAAGGAATAAGTAATTCTTTTCTGTATGCTATTTGTGTCCCGGTTATGCCGGGACACAATTCAGTTGATCGGTTGTCCGCCGTACAGTTTGCACCCCACTTCTGCTGCAACTTTATCCCCTCGCAATCACGTACGGTTTGCCGATAGCCGGTATTTACAGCAAATAAGATTGATTCATTTTTTATTGTAAGCTGTAATGAACAAAGAACTCATTATTAACGCAGCTCCCCAGGGTGTAGAAATTGCCTTGCTGGAAGACAGGAAACTGGTAGAATTGCACAGTGAAAAAACTGATGCACGTTTTGCCGTAGGGGACCTCTATCTCGGAAAAGTAAAAAAGCTTATTCCCGGTTTGAATGCCGCTTTCGTGGATGTAGGGTTTGAGAAGGATGCTTTTCTTCACTATACCGATCTTAGCCCGTATGCGAAATCATTGCTGAAATTCACTGCGCTCAGTATGAGTGATACCAGCGAAGCCGGGCTTGATTTTGGAAAATTTGAGATAGAGCCGGAGATCATCAAAACAGGTAAGATCAATGAAGTATTAGGCGGGAAACCGAATATCCTGGTACAGATACTCAAAGAGCCTATTGCTGCAAAAGGCCCGCGGTTAAGCTGTGAAATTTCTCTGCCTGGTCGTTTTGTGGTTATCACACCTTTCAACAATATCGTTGCTGTTTCCCGGAAGATACATTCTTCTGAAGAAAGAAAAAGATTGCAAAAGATCGTGGAAGCGATCAAATCAAAAAATTTCGGCGTTATTGTTCGTACGGCGGCGGAAGGAAAGAATACAGCGGAACTGCATGAAGATCTTTCTGCATTGGTAGAAATGTGGAAGTCCATTCAGCGAAACCTGAAAGGAGCAGTCGCTCCCACCAGGGTATTAAGCGAACAAACAAAGGCCAACAGCATTCTCCGCGATCTGCTGAATGAAGACTTCAATAAGATAGTAGTGAACGACCGCACTATTTATACGGATACCAAAAATTATATCCAGCGTATCGCCCCTGAAAAAGCGGATATCGTTTCATTTTATCAGAATGGTTCACCCATTTTTGATTCATTTGGTATTACCAAACAGGTGAAATCATCTTTTGGAAAAACAGTGAACCTGAACAGCGGCGCGTATCTCATTATAGAACATACAGAAGCGCTGCATGTAATAGATATAAATAGCGGTTATAAAAGCGTAAGCAATAACCAGGAACAAAACGCACTGGAGACAAACCTGGAAGCTGCAGATGAAATAGCCCGCCAGTTGCGTCTCAGGGATCTTGGCGGTATTATCGTGGCGGATTTTATAGATATGAAACTTCCGGAGAATAAGCGGAAACTGATGGAGAAAATGGAAGAGTTTATGGCGCCTGACAGGGCAAAGCATGCCGTGCTTCCTATTTCTAAATTTGGATTGATGCAGATCACCCGGCAGCGCATGAAGCCGGAAATGAATATTAATACGCTGGAAGTATGTCCAAGCTGCAAAGGAACAGGCAAAATCACTTCAACGATATTGCTGGAAGATGATATAGAAAAGAATCTGAGTTATCTCATTACTCACAAGCACCATAACCTGAAACTGGTGGTCAATCCAATTATGTTTGCTTACCTGAAAAGAGGATGGCCCTGGGCAACACGCATTGCGAAATGGAACAAGAAATTCAAACAAAAGACAAGACTGGAAGAGGGTGCCAATTATCATCTTACTGAATACAAGTTTTTTGATCAGCATGATGAGGAAATAAAACTATAAACTCGAATAAATAAAAAGAAGAAAACTTAATCCGCTGTCGGGCACTTATATGACTGCAGGTTGAATGTAATATGAAACATCGCGGTGACAAACTGGTCTTTCTGTTTACTGTTGCCACGCTGGCGCCCGGCTATACCAATTGGCTCGCCTGTTTCGTAAGAGCGGTCGCTGAGTAAAAATGCCTGCGAAGGGGAGCCATCAGGGTTGGTGGGAAAAGCGGTAGCGTCCACATAGGTAGTACTTACATCATCCATGTAATCAGTAGAGGTAACGCGGTGCAATATTTCAAAAGCGATATTGATCCGCTCATTAATAGCGTATTTAATACCAGCGCCAATCGGGAAACAGATACCCATAGTACTATATTGCTTGCGGGCGGGATACAGGGCGCTGCCCTGGCCTTCTGTGCCCAAAGGACGAAGAAATATTTTTTCCCCGTTTAAATAGGCAAAGGGATCATAACTGAATACGCCGGCGCCGAGTGTAACATAAGGTGTAAAATTATACTGCGGCTCTCCCGGCATAAAACGGAAGAAATTAAAATCGCCCTGCAGCGTAAGCTCCCATACATTGCTGTTGAAACTCAGGTTGCGGCGGTACATATATTCATTATGCGTATTATAGACATCGGAATAACCGACCCGGGCGTAGGTAGCCCCTATACGTGCCGCGATATAATTGCCGAAATTTTTACGAAAGAAAATAGTAGCGGCTGGTTTGGCCCTGTTTACTTTAGCCCTTGTATTCAGGTCGCCAAAATAGTGGCTGGCGCCAAGGCCAATGCCAAATTCGCCTTCCTGCACGATAGCATTCTGTGCGGCTATACGGGTAGTTGTTGTGAAAGCTATAACTGCGAAAACCGCGAAAAACTTCATCATAATATCTTCAAAATAAGGGTTCGAAACTATAGAACGGAAAAATAGTTATTTTCTTTCATTCACCTGCCACTAAATTCAATGAACAGCAGACAATATGCAAGGGGTAAAGGCTGCTTAAGCCGGTATTTGCTAAACGTCCACTGCATATTGCTAATTCCTTTTATCCAGTCCCCAGGTGAGCTTATTATGTATGGTTTGCAGGAAGTTGTTTTCGCTCAGCCGTATCAGGTTTACCGGGAAAGTTTCTTTGCGCACCGCTAACTGCACATTTTTGCCCACTATCTCCCGCCGCGAATCAAGAGCGCAGATGATATTTTCAGAACGGCTCTCTACTTCAAAAGAGATGATATTATCATCCGGTATAATGATGGAGCGGACATTCAGGTTATGGGGGGCTACCGGCGTTATAACAAAACTGCCGGATTCCGGGAACACGATCGGCCCCCCGCAGCTCAGCGAATAGCCGGTAGAGCCTGTCGGTGTTGACACGATGAGGCCATCGGCCCAGTAGGTATTTAAAAACTCCCCATTGAGATAGGTATGTATCTTGATCATGGGATCAATATCCCTTTTATGAACCGAAAATTCATTTAATGCATACGGTACATTCCCAAACAGCGGAAGATCTGAATCCAGGTGTATCATCGTTCTTTTATCAATGATATAAGATCTTTTGGCAATAGCCTTAATAGCAACAGCTACTTCATCACGGCCGATACTGGCCAGGAAACCCAGTCTTCCGAAATTGATCCCCATAACGGAGATATCCTTGTCCCTTACCAGTGTTACAGTATCTAACAAGGTGCCGTCACCACCCAGGCTGATGATAAATTCAATTTCATCCGTCAGTTGTTCTGCATGGGAAAAAGTCTTTGTATCCGGGGGAAGCTGTATCCTGTTGTATATCTGGTCAAAGAAATATTTCCAGATAACCGGTTCTATTTTTTGTTTGGCGAGTTCATTAAAAAAAGACTGTACCTCACCCTGCTGCGCCTCGTCCAATATCCTGCTGTAGATTGCTGCCTTCATTTTTAAAAAACAGAGTTTCTGTGTAAAAATATGCCGTTTTGACCTAACTGGTTAAAGGACCATTCAAACTTCAACGTGACATCATATAAAGTAAATATATCAATACCAAAACCACCTGAGTACAACATTTTATTGGTCAGAAAATTATTGCCTGGCTGGGGGTTATGGACATATCCTGTGTTTCCGAACACTTTGCCATAGAATGTTATGGGGATGCGCATGGCCTCCCTTTTTTTACCGCCGGGGACCTTTATATTAAATTTGAGAAGCCTCCTGCTAAAAGTTGTCTTGAGGTAGCCCGCTGCTACTCCGTCCACCACATAATATTCATAGCCCTGCAAACTAAAACCACCATATCCAAGCAGGCGCTGGTTATAAAAGGGCTGTTTAAACGGCAGCTTAATGAGACCACCAATGCCAAGCGTAAAGAATGATCTTTTTCCCGTAGTCCAGTTGGCTACTCCTTTGGCAGACAGTTGAAATACGTTCATGCTGCTGTTGAACCCTTTTTTACTAATACCCACTTCAGCCGCATACCCTTTGGTGGGATAGGGGATATAATCCAGGTCGTAGTAGGTCATATTGTAATAGAGCTCAGGGAAGTCAATTTGTTTGCGGGAAGAGGAAAAATAGCCCGGGTTAAGCTTCAGTATGGTATCGCTTATTACCTCCCGGGTATAGGCAATGCCAAAACGATGTCTTGTTTTAATAGCGTTACGGTAGGTGGCTTCAGTGGAAACAGACAGAAAATTGCGGACATATTCGTCATCTTTTAAGAAAACCTGTTTATTGTTTACCGTATTGTAACTCATCTCTTTGTTTTGACCAGTGGCAAATCCTACATTCATGCCCCATTTCATCCTTTTATCAATATATAACCTGTCGTAACTGAAAGATAATTGCTTTGTATAGCCATTGAATGCCCAGATCCTTAGTTTATCATTTCTGCCGGTGGCGTTATTGTACAATAATTTGGCTCCATAATTTACCCTGCTGAGACTTGCCTTTTGCTCGACCAGCCATTGGTTGAGGTTCCTGTCAACCGGTTTGAAATAAGGCACGGGAAAAATATACCAGCGTTCTCTTACCTGCACCAATATATCAATATCATACCCATCAAAACTTTTTAAAGCCACGACAACAGTATGAAATAAGGCTGTATTCATCAGTTGCCGGCGGGCATCCTCAAATCTTCTGACTAATTCCTGCAGCAAAAAAGTTTCGCCGGATTTGAAAGGAATTTCCCGCAGTATGATCTCACGTCTTGTTCTTTTATTACCTACGATCACTATATCACGAACCCTGAATGGGGTTTCACCGGTTGAAAAGAGATGAGAAGAATCATGAATGCCTGAAGAATCGGGAGATACATTAATCAATAGATTACCTGCATTGACAGGCATCTGTGCAGACACAGTATGACAGCAAGCTAACGCTAATAAGAGCCAGAGACAATATTTTCTTTCCCTCGGTGTCAAAAAAAAGCAAATCCCCCTAAATTAACTGCAAATTTTTAACTACAATCAAAGGCGGGTCAAATTTGATCAGATTTTCAGGTAATTCATCAGGTTGTCATAATTGCTGCGCAGTTCATTTACATAAAGCTCTTCACCGAAATAATATTTTACCTCGTACTCATATCGCTGAAAAGCTGCAACAATATCAGAAACATCAGGTTTATTAATGCGTATAGTAACACGCATTATACCTGTTTCAGGATTATTCAAAGTATTTAATTGTGTGATCTGCGCATCGTTAGTCTCCACAATCTTGCTGATCTCGGTAAAAGAATACTGGTTGCTTTGCATTTCCAGCACGATCAGGCCACCGGGTTCGTTGAGGCTCATAAATGCTGAAGCATGCTTCAGCAAATCACTGTAAGCGACTGCGCCTGCGATATCATTCTCATTATCTATGATAGGCACTACGCTCAGCCCGTTTTCCGCAGCTACCTGTATCGCTTTCAAAAAATGCTCATCACTTTTTACAGATGTAAGCGCGAAAGACTGGTTCAGGTCATTTAGTACTGACTGTTCATCATCCGCCAGCAGCAGGTCGTCTTCGCTGATGATACCAATATATTTTTCTCCATCCACAATAGGAAGATGTGTAACCTGATTATCGTTCATCAGTTGTAACGCCTGGTACACTGTATCCTGCAGGCGCAGGTAAGGAAGTGTTTGAGATGATAGATCAACTGTTAACATGGATAGCGGCTTTTTAGTTTTTCATAAGACCCCAAAGGTCAGGTAACTGTTGCAGGCTCATTCAGCTTTTTCAAAAATTTATGCAGTATCGCATTGAACTCGTCCGGCACTTCCATCATCGGGGCATGACCACATTTATCAACAAAGTAGAGTTCGCTGCCCGGGATCAGCCTGTTAAACTCCCTGGCTACAAAGGGCGGGGTGATCGTATCATTATTTCCCCATATTAATAACGCAGGTTGTTTGATTTGATTGAGTTCTTCTCCAAGATTATTTCTGATGGCGCTTTTGGCCAACGCGCTGATCTTGATCACCTTTATCCTGTTATTCGTTATACTATACACCTCATCCACCAGTTCTTTTGTGGCCATCTTAGGGTCGTAAAAAGTCAATTCAGTTTTTTTCTTTATATACTCATAATCGCCCCTTTTGGGATAGCTGTCGCCCATTCCATTTTCGAATAAGCCTGAGCTTCCGGTAAGTATCACTGATTTTACTCTTTCAGGATTCTTTAAAACATACACCAGCGCTACGTGCCCGCCTAATGAATTTCCTAAAAGATGGACATCTTTTAACTGCCTGGCTTCCAAAAAACGGTTTACAAATTTGGCGAGTCCCCCTACGCTTGTATGCAGGATATCCATTTCCAGCAATGGCAGCATGGGCACTATGACTTTATAATATTGGCGAAAATATTCGATGAGGTTCTGGAAATTGCTTAAGGCGCCAAACAACCCATGCAGGAGAACCAGCGGCTCGCCGTTGCCTTCTTCAATGTATTTGAATTTGTCCTGTTGTTTAATCTCGTAACTCATTTTCCCCGGTGACAATTAATTTTTGCTAAAATAAACGTTTTGCCGCAAAAAAAATTCTGCAAAACTACCCGCGGCTCCAGGTATGCAAAGATAACAGCCTGAAGACCACTTTAAAAGATAAGTTTGTGCAGGGAGGTGCTGCTATGCACGGGAATTTGTATATAAAAGTTGGAAATAATAACGCTGCATAGGCCTGAAATACCATATCATTAAAAATAAAACACCCATTATAGCGCTGAATGCCCAGTTGTTAGGATAAAAGACCCCAATGGCTATCAGTACCAGTAATACTCTTGTATATTCAAGATAGAATATCCACCTGCGCTGATCCAGTATTGCCCCGCTGTTCACCAGGCTTATGATAATAAAAGATGATAAAAGAAATAATTGCCACACCGATAAATAATGTTCAAACAAAGCCACAATAAATAAAAGAACAATAGAAAATAACGTTTGAGCCGTAACATACTGCCGCATTGCCAAAGTTGGCTTACGATCGGAATGCACATTCAAAAATTTTCTTTCCAATACAGACCGGCATCTTGGATCAAGATCATCCGGCCGGCCAAACAATACTTTCCATTTAGCCTTTACTCCTTTGGCCCTTTGGAAATTCATGGCTATCTCCAGCGGGAAATGAAAATGCTGCCACAAAAAACTATGACTATTCAGTTGCTTCGTTAAGCCATAGGTAATTTTCACTTCCTTTCTTTCCCTGGCAAATGTGCCAAATATTTTATCCCAGATGATCAGTACATCTCCATAGTTCTTATCTAAGTATTCAGGATTGGATGCATGATGTATGCCATGATGGGTAGGCGTTACAAGAAATTTTTCGAACCAGCCCCACTTGCCCAGCGCCTGCGTATGAATAAAAAAAGGATACAATCCGTGTACTAATAATAAAGATGACACCATCACTGCCGGAAAACCTATCAATGGCAATACGCTCCAGAACATACATCGCACTACTGACTGGAATACGGTGATCCGGGCGGAGACCGTATAATTAAAATCTTCGCTTTGATGGTGTACCACATGCACTGCCCAGAAAGCATTGATCTCATGGGCCAGCCGGTGATACCAGTACCAGACAAGGTCAGTTAAAAGGAATAATAGAAACCAGGTAAATACGCTGGCTTTAATATCAAAAATGGCGAAATGTTTATGTAGATAATCGAAAACAAAAAAGAATAAGCCGGTGGTAAAAACATCCAATAACCTTTCAGCAATGCCTACATTGAGGTTAGCCACTGATTCGGCGTATTGAAAAAAATTCTTACGCTTTCGTTTAGAATAATAATATTCCAATGCGATGAAGGAAAGAAATAACGGGACAGCTAATGCTAAGTAGTTTAATTTCATACCGTTAATGTTAACCCACTGAAATTATAGACTGCGCTAAATTAAGTTTTCTGCTCCGTGTATCCAAACTTTTGAAAAGGCATTACAAAAAAATTATATCTGAGATATTTTATCATAAACACCACCAAAAAACTTCTCCAGTTCTGTGAACATATCTTTAAATATAGGGATGACCCTACCAAAAGCATTAATGGCTTTGGGTCCCCAGGGTTGGATAAAGGAATAAGAAACGGATTTATCTATAGTTGGCTGTTTTACCAGGTGAACCTGTTCTGAATAAAAAACAAGAACGCTAAAAACGGTAATATACAAAGCAGCATACAGGATGATGCCGCCTATCCTGTTTACCCAACCCAGCATCGCTACTTCTGCCGTTCGTTGTATAGTATTAGCGCCCAGGCGAACCAGTAATACGATAATAATAAATACTGCTGCGAAAGATATAACCGGCAACCATTCGTCGGATACTTTAACAGCTTCTCCAATATAACCGGCTACCACTGTTGAAAGCTTCATAGCCGCCGCAAGCCCGATAATGATAGCTAAAAAAGAAAATATTCCTACTATCAACCCACGCTGATAACCTTTGTAAATGGCCAGTACCAGGATGACCACAAAAATCAGATCAAGGATCATTTGTTTGGTTTACGGGGTTTAACGTCAGAAGGATTAAGGTTGATACCCTGGTTCTCTTAAACAAACATTAAACTTTGAAATTATTTTGCAAGCAACTCTTTAGCTAATGACGAAATTGTTTTTCCATCTGCCTTACCGGCCAGTTGTTTGGTCGCGGCGCCCATTACTTTCCCCATATCAGCAGGAGAAGAAGCGCCTACTTCGGTAATGATCTTCGATACGATCTCTTTCAGCTCTTCAGCAGACAACTGTTTTGGTAAAAATTTCTCTATCACTTCGATCTCTTCCCTTTCTTTTTTTGCCAGGTCAGCCCGGTTTTGCTGCTCAAAAATTTCCAGCGAGTCTTTACGTTGCTTTACTAATTTTTGCAACAGCTTTGTTTCATCTTCTTCTTTTAATTCACCGCCGGCGCCTTCAGAAGTTTTAGCTAACAAAATAGCCGCTTTTACCGCACGGAGACTTCTTAATGCCGCTTCATTCTTAGCGAGCATGGCTGTTTTCAACTCACCCATTATTTTTTGTTCAAGACTCATTGCTTACAATTTTAGAGTTCAAAAAAAATACTGAAACCAGGAACCGGAGATCAGGTTTCCGGTGTCAAACTTCTGCTTTTATGCTTTATTTTCCTTTAGTTGTTTTTCACGGAACTTGCGATAAAACTCCCGGGCGGATTTTTTCATATCATTGACAATATCTGCATGATTCGTTGCACGGCCATAGGTATCCGCCATCGTCATCATGGTCTGGTAAAAAAAATCCGCCATTTCATCTACCATCATTGTTTTTGCCCAGAGGTCAATACGCAATGCTGTTTTCTCTTCTCCATCCCAGAACGAGAGCATCATGGCTTTTGATTTTTGTGGTTTTCCCGATGTGGCATCTGTTGCATTCCAGGTTATAGCTTCAGGCACCCTGTTCTCATCCATTTCTACGTCAATTGTTATTGTTGATTTGTTCATATATGTTTTGATTAAAGGGCTGTAAAGGTAATTCGTTTTCAGTTTGAAAACTTTGAATGAACCCTTACCGGTTTATCGCATAGCCTTCATTATACATTGCCAGAGAATAGCCGCTGATCTATCCCAGCTATACTTATCGCCGGTATGTTTCCCCTTTTCTATTAATTCACTGCGCAGGTTCTCATCTTTATACAGTAATATCATTTTTTCCGCTATATCATTAGGGTCTGTGGGTTTTATATACAAAGCAGCTTTTCCGGCTATTTCCTGCATAGCAGAATTTTCAGAGATGATCACGGGCACATGACAACGCATAGCTTCCAGTACCGGCACACCAAACCCTTCCCATACAGATGGGTAAACTAATGCATAAGCCGACCCAACAATTTTGACCAGTTCCTTTTCTTCCAAATAACCTGTCAGCACTACATCTTCCCTGTGTTTATATGTTTTAAGTTTTTCAACAAACTGTTTGTATTTCCAGGCAAGTCTTCCCGCCAGCACCAGTTTCCAGTTACTTTTCTGTCTTTTTTTAAAAATAGAAAATGCTTTTAGCAGGTTCGTCAGGTTTTTTCGCGGATGAATAGCTCCGGCATAAACAAAATAATCGTTGCCATCCGTGTATTTATTTTTTACTGCCTCTTTTTCTATATCCGGCAATGGCTGAAATATCTCTTTTACCGCATTGGGAACAATACTTATTTTACCTGTTTCAATTTTATATTGTGCAATAATATCCTGTTTTGAAAATTCAGACACTGTAACAATACTGTTTGCTTTTTGCAAAAATTTTGGTGTATAGTATTTGTAAAAAAGAAAATGTGATCGCTGGATAAAAGCGGGAAAATGCAGGAAAGAAAGATCGTGTATCAATAAACACTGGGGTACCCGGGTAGTAAGTGAACAAAAGCCATCGCAGGATACAAATACATCGGCTTTATACTTTTTTAATATGGCCGGAACATTTACATCGTACCAGTATTTCCATAAAACCGGGTGCCTAGCTGCGGGGCCCGCAACAACCGGGATGACGTTCTCCGCCATTATAAATTTTTTATCAAACGGGCGGTCAAATATGAAAATAAACTCATGTTCCGGGTAATTTTTTGTAATACGACTAAAAGTTTCATATAAAAAATTACCATACCCTTCCAGGTAATCACTAAGTAAAAACCGTGTGTTAACCGCTATTCTCATTTATAGACTGCAAATGTAATTGCTGACTGTATGATTTCCGGTCATTATATTTTTTTCACCAGTAAAAAACAACCGGTATGTATAGTAGAAAAATAAAATCCTGCGTAGATAGTACATCGTTCTCCTTACTCTCCTGCATGTAAAACAAACAGTAACAATTTCATACTTTATACACTTAATACTGCCCGGGAAAACGAGCATATATACAATTGTCTGCCGTACTCAATGGGGCTACTTTTATACAGTAACCCGTATTATAAATACCCAAAACAGTAACCTATGAAACATGTGTACCCCCGTTTTTTTACTGTTACAATCCTCCTTTCCTTCCTGGTCACCTGTACCCACCTAAGCTATGCGCAATGTCCAAACGCTCAACCAGGCGGGCTGGCGGCTTTTGACACAACGATCGCTTTCGGATCGGGCATAGTGTCAACCAACGTAAAGTTTCCAAAGTTTGATCCCGTCAATGGTATGGTTACCTGCGTAAACCTTTGTGTTACTATCAAAGGAATAATTGATACTGTAGCATTAGAAAATTTTACAAATGCAGCTCAAATCGGAAGCTATACCTATACAAGGAAAGATACCATCCGGGGTCCCGGCATACCAACTTATCTTACCAGCGCTACCCCAACTAATTTAAGTTTTGGTCCATTCCCACTGGCGGCTAATAACGGAGTTTTTGGTTCCGGCCCGGATTTTTATTCGCATGGATCTGATACTGTTTTAACAAAAGTATTATGTTCAAATGTCAGTGACTCTGCTACAATAGTGCAGTTTTATGGTGTTAATGACAGTGTTACTTATAATTATTCTATTGATGCTGATGCTATAGGCGTTGTTACGGGAGGCAGTTCCCTTGCTTTTGTACTCAGTTCGGCTCTTGTCAATTTCCATTTTCAATATTGCACCTGCCCTCCTGTAGTGCTTCCTTTAAATATCCGCCAGTTCAATGTAACCAGGCTTACTGCGGATAAGGCAGAATTAAAATGGAGTGGTTATGATGAGCCATTTACGAATTACTATTATGAAGCAGAAGTAAGCAGGGATGGTGTACATTTTATAAGTATCGGAGTCCTGCCTAAAAACAATTCCGGTACAGATCCATACAGGATACCTTACAGGGCGGTAAACGGAGAAACCGGTACTTTCTACTTCAGGGTAAAACAAGTTTATCCCGGTGGATACAGCCGCTATAGTAATATTAAGCAGGTAAACCTGGAAAACTCCGATTTCCCCGGATTTACTATTTATCCTAACCCCTCTACTGGCATTGTTGGTATTAAATTTGATAATACCAGTACAGGACGTTACAACATTCATATTTATAACGCGCAGGGACAGACGATGATGAAGAAAGATATTGCAGTGGCGGAATCATCGTATGTACAGGTAGCTGCTTTGAAAAGCGGTGTTTACTGGATCAAACTGACAGATGTGAAAAGCCAGCTTACCCGCGTTAATCAACTTCTAATTAAATGACCTCTTAGGTGGAAGAGGATGGTGGCTTGTAAAAGGGGCCTTGGTTCGGGGCCCCTTTCTTTTACCCAAAAAACGCCCCCAACTCTAAAGAGGTTTAAAAGATACTGAGTTAGTTAAATACTTTCCTTATTCGAAAAATCAGGCTACCGCTAATCAACTTAACTCCCTTTTTCAACTTTTAAAGCGCAACCTTTTAAACTTTTCTCTACATTTGTTGCTACAGCTTATTATGAACATGGAATATAATACCACAAGAAACGGGATGGTGATGCGTGAATATGGCCGTCATGTACAGAAAATGATCGAGCATCTTCTGTCTATTGAGGACCCGGAACGACGCCAGGCAAATGCCCATGCCGTTATTGAATTGATGGGGTTTTTAAACCCCCATTTAAAAAATGTGGAAGATTTTCGCCACAAATTATGGGATCATCTTTTCCTGATCTCCGATTTTAAATTAAAGGTTCAATCTCCTTATCCTATCCCGACCCGTGAATCGTTGAGTGAGAAGCCTGATCCTTTGCCCTACCCCAAGCGTCACCCCAAACATGCACACCTGGGCAAAAACCTGGAAGTAATCATTAATAAAGCATTAAAAGAAGAAGATCCTGATAAGCGCTTAGGCTTTGCGAATGCTGTAGCCTATTATATGAAACTGGCTTATAATAACTGGCATAAAGAAATAGTACACGATGACGCTATCCAAAGTGAGCTAAGCGGAATAACAGGCGGACAACTGACCTTTACTAATACACCGTATGTGAAGGCTTTCCGTCCGCAGGACAACCGTGATCGTGACCGCGGTTATGGTAAACCCCGTCAGAAATTTCAGCATCGTAATAATGGTGGAAGCGGCGGTGGAGGCGGAAGAAGAAATGATGGCCGCGATAGCCGGGACAACCGTGGCGGTGGTGGAGGTTTTAAGAAAAAAAGGTATTAAACCAGTATACAACGTAAATAAGTATAAAAGTTGGCTGCGATGAGTTAGTCAACTTTTTTTGTTTTTACCTTGCAGGCAACATCATTTACTTTATATACTTTCAACTGCGAAACATGCATTCTTTCGAAGTACGTGGCGGTAAAAAATTAAACGGAGAAATTATTCCACAAGGCGCCAAGAACGAAGCGCTCCAGATCATCAGCGCTGTATTGCTTACACCGGAAAAAGTTACCATCACTAATATTCCCGATATACTGGATGTAAACTTACTGGTAGAACTGCTGGGAGAAATGAATGTGAAGATTGAAAGGCCGCAACGGGATACCTGCATCTTCCAGGCTGATAATGTAAATATAGATTACCTGCACAGCGAAGCCTATAAAAAGAAAAGCGGAAGGCTCCGGGGTTCTGTTATGTTCGCCGGTCCCATGTTGTCACGTTTCAGAAAAGCATTTATTCCAAAACCAGGCGGTGATAAAATTGGAAGGCGGCGGCTGGATACGCATATCATTGGTTTTGAAAAACTCGGCGCTTCATTTAATTATCATGCTGAAGATGGTTTCTTTCACTTGGAAGCTCCTAATCTCAAAGGCGCTGATTTATTACTGGATGAACCTTCCGTTACCGGTACCGCCAATATTATTATGGCCGCAGCCATGGCCAAAGGAGTAACGACTATTTATAATGCCGCCTGTGAACCTTATGTACAACAGCTTTGCAAAATGCTGAACCGCATGGGCGCAAAGATCAGTGGCATTGGCAGCAATATGCTGATGATTGAAGGAGTAAGTTATCTCGGCGGTACGGAACACCGCATGTTACCCGATATGATAGAAGTAGGATCCTTTATCGGGCTTGCCGCTATGACACAAAGTGACATTACTATCAAAGGCGCTGGCATTGAACACCTGGGCATCATACCAGAAAAATTTCAGCAGCTGGGAATAAAAATGAATTTTAATGGCGACGATATTCATATCCCATCACAGGAGAGTTATGAGATACAAACTTTCCTGGATGGTTCTATACTTACTATCTATGATCATCCCTGGCCGGGCTTTACACCTGACTTATTAAGTATTGTATTAGTGGTGGCTACACAGGCAAAAGGTTCTGTTTTAGTTCACCAGAAAATGTTTGAGAGCCGTTTGTTCTTTGTTGATAAAGTGATTGACATGGGGGCAAGAATTGTTCTTTGCGATCCGCATCGTGCTGTAGTGATCGGGTTAGAAAGAGAACAGGCGTTACGCGGCATAACAATGAGCAGCCCGGATATACGTGCGGGTGTTGCCTTATTAATTGCAGCACTCAGTGCAGAAGGTAAAAGCACCATTCAAAACATTGAACAGATAGACCGGGGCTACCAGGATATTGACGGGCGATTGAAAAATCTGGGGGCTGATATAAAAAGGATGGAAGGATGAAACAAAGTTTCTTTCAACGCTTATTATTTAAAAAAGTAGCACGCCACTTACGAAAACCCAGCGGCTGGTTTGGCAAAAAAGTAGGAATAAAAATGAATGCGGCCAATGCGTTCTTGTATGATGCTGCATTGGATATAATGAAACCGGCTGATCATGATTCCATACTGGAGATTGGATTCGGCAACGGAAAATTTTTTGAGAAAATTTTCTCCAAAGCCAACGGGTTGAGGCTGACAGGGATTGATTTTTCTGAAAAAATGGTGGAAGAAGCAAAAAAGAATAATGCCGCATCATGGGCAACAGGCCTGTTACAACTATATAAAGGAAGCAGCGATCAGCTTCCCTTTCCTGATAATAGTTTCGATATAATTTTTTGTATCAATGTCGTTTATTTCTGGGACCCTGCTGCACCGCACCTAAAAGAAATTTACCGGGTACTAAAGCCGGGTGGAAAATTCTACAGCGTTATCCGCAGCAAAGAAAGTATTCAGCAAATGCCATTCGCCAACTATGGTTTTATTAAATATACCCGTGATGAATGGACGGATATTTTGCAACATCATCAACTCAACGTAAAAGAAGTAAACATCATTAACGAAACAGCCGCCACATTGAAAGGAGATAGCTATCCGGTTACATCATGGTGTTTTGTTGGTGAAAAATAATCATTCCACTAAATATTATTGAGCATAAATTATAAACCCCGCTAAATACACACTGGGTCTCATCATACTGTAACTACCTTTTAACAATTCCCGGGCAAAAAAATTTTGATACTAACATAATCCGATTTACATTTGCTAACGGTGTTAGAAAATATAACAAAGTAGAAATGGGAATTGCAGAACGCAAATTGAGACAAAAAGTGGAAGTAAAAGCTTCTATTCTGCAGGCTGCCTGGCAGTTGGTAGAGAAAGAAGGCTGGCAATCCCTTTCTATCCGTAAGATAGCCGATGCTATTGAATACAGCGCCCCGGTTATCTATGATCATTTTGCAAATAAAGAAGCGATCATGCTTGAATTCACCAAACGTGGCTTCCAGCAATTAAATGAGCAGCTAATCAAAGCGAAGGAGCAGTTCGCTAATCCCGAACAGCAAATAGAGGCTATTGCGTATGCCTATTGGAAATTCGCTTTTAATCATAAAGAATACTATCAATTGATGTATGGACTGGGGATGCCCGGTTGCGAGACCGTGAAGCAGATACCTGAGATGGCAAGTTTTACAGAAATAGTGCTGGCTCCTGTCAGGGATATGCTGGCTAAAAGCAGGAACGCAGGCGCTGATCCTTTTTTGAAACTGCATACATTCTGGTCAACGCTGCATGGCCTCATATCCATTAATATGCTTGGGAAAAATGACAGCCGCGATGAATTAAATGCAATGGTATTGAAAGATTTTTTAATCGGTTTTATCTCTGGTATAAAAGGGTAGGACTTTTTTTTAAACATATAGTTAACACTGTTAGGAAACATAATTGCGATAACAATTTAAACAATGAAAATGAAAGTAGATATATGGTCAGACATCAGGTGCCCTTTCTGCTATATAGGAAAAAGAAAGTTTGAAAAGGCTTTAGCGCAGTTCCCGCAAAAAGATAAAGTGGAAGTGGAATGGCACAGCTTCGAACTGGATCCCGGAATGAAAACACAAACCGGCGTCAATTTTTATGATTACCTGGCCAGCCGTAAAAATATAACCCGTGAATCGTCGGTACAGCTTCACCGCCAGGTGACAGAAACTGCGAGGCAGGTGGGGTTAACCTATGATTTCGATAATGCTGTTATCGCGAATTCTTTTGATGCTCACCGGCTGATACAGTTAGCGAAACTCAATGGGTTGGGCGATGCGGCTGAAGAAAGATTATTCAAAGCCTATTTCACGGAAGGCAAGGATATCAGTGACCGTCTTACATTGATCATACTGGGTGATGAAATAGGATTAAGTGGAAAGCTTGTACAACAAATGCTGGACAGTGATGCGTTGGCTGATGAAGTACGCTACGACGAAAAGCAGGCCCAGGAATTAGGCATTAACGGTGTCCCTTTCTTTGTAATCAATGACCGTTACGGGGTATCCGGCGCACAGCAACCCGAAGTTTTCCTGCAAACATTAGAAAAAGGCTGGCAGGAATATGAAAAAGAAAACCGTGAAGTTGTATAGGTTACTGATGATGCACCGACCTGTTCAACCGGTAATAACTGCTAATAACGTTTTACCCATACGATGAAATTATTTTATTCATAACATTCAAACATAAGAAACATGTCAACTACAAAATGGGCTTTAGACCCCACACACTCAGAACTTCAGTTCAAAGTAAAACACCTGATGATCTCTACGGTAACAGGTCAGTTCAACAAGTTCAGCGGAACGGTAGAAACCAAAGAAGATGATTTTACTACCGCAAAAATTGATTTTGCAGCAGAGATAGATTCTATCTCAACAAATAATGAACAACGGGATGCGCATTTAAAGAACGGTGATTTCTTTGATGCAGCCAGTCATCCCCAGTTAACTTTTAAAAGTGAGAAACTGGAAAAGATCACGGCTGATGAATATAAATTACATGGAACTTTAACCATGAGAGGAACCAGTAAAAAGATAAACCTGGATGTAGAATTCGGAGGAGTCACTGTGGACCCATGGGGCAACACCCGTGCAGGATTCACCATAACAGGAAAGATCAATCGCCAGGATTTTGGAGTAAGCTTTGGTGCTGTTACTGAAACCGGTGGTCTTTTACTGGGTGATGAAGTAAAAATAATTGCGAATGCACAGTTTGTAAAGCAAGCAGTGGCTGAAGCAGTCTTAGCTGTTTAATCAGCAAGTGACCGCTTGGCGGCGATAATTTCTTCAAATAGCTGATCCCTGTTTTAAACTCGAAGGAGTGTAGCCAAAGAATTTTTTAAATGCATTGGAAAAATGGGATAAGTTTTCAAACCCGGCTTCGGGATAAGCCGAAGCCGGGTTTTGTTTTTTTTGGGCAATAAGATAATGCGCCATTTCCAAAGATCGCCAGCGAAGAAAAATTTCTTTTCCGATTTCTCCCTTTCTTTGCACATGGCATCTCATCAAAAGATCATCGTCATCACCGCCCCGTCCGGCGCGGGCAAAACATCTATTACCCGTCACCTGCTACAAAAATTCCCTGAGCTGGCTTTTTCCATCTCGGCGGCTACCCGTGATGCAAGAAGTTATGAAACTGACGGGGTAGATTATTATTTCATCTCGACGGAAGATTTTAAACAAAAAATTCAACGCAAGGAATTTGCCGAATGGGAAATGGTATATGAAGGAAAATATTATGGTACGTTGAAAAGTGAGTTGCAGCGTATCTGGAACAATCACCAGGTGCCCTTGCTGGATATTGATGTAAAAGGGGCTATTCATGTGAAGCAGCAATACCCGGAATCTTTACTCACCATCTTTATCGAACCTCCTTCCATCGCTGAGTTAAAACGAAGACTGGAATCAAGAGGAACGGAAACCGCCGAATCACTACAGGCCAGGGTAAATAAAGCTTCTTATGAGATCTCTTTTAAAGACCAGTTTAATACGTTGATTGTAAATGATGACTTCAACCGGGCCTGCTCAGATGCTGAAGAAATCGTAAGGGAATTTTTAAATCCCAAAAACCCCTAAAGAGACTTACCGAAACGCTGCATTAAATAAAAAATTTCCAGCTGTAGTGAACTTTTAAGCCCCCTTCAGAGATGGTTTGATGGGGTTCTTTTCTCTATCTTTACTCCCATGATGGAATGGAAAACCATAATATGGTTCATACTCACCCTGCTGCTGATGGGGTTTTTTGCCGGTATCGAAATGGCGTATTACAGTGCCAACAGGCTGAGCATTGAATTAAAGAAAAAACAAGGCGGCGTTTCAGGAGAATTGCTGGCTAAGTTTGTTGACTCGCCTGCCAGTTTCCTGGGTATGACCCTGGCAGGCTTTACCCTCTTCCTGGTTTTTTTCAGCCTGCAGGTTGACAACGTAATGAAACCTGCCTGGTTTTACCTGGGGCAAAAAATAAACTGGGAAATACCGGCCTCTGTTCATATAATTACTGAAATCGTACTGGCAACCTTTGTAGTGCTGATCTTCGCAGAGTTTATCCCCCGCGCCATATTCAGAGCCCGAAGCCTTTCCCTGCTCAGTGGCCTGGCGCTGGTGGCAGATTTTTTTTACCAGATGTTTTCCCCGCTGGCTGCCGGTCTTATCAACCTGGCGGAGTGGTTGCTGAAATATGTTTTTAACGTACGTGTAGATCCGCTGAAAGAGCCTTTTAAACGAAGCGACCTGAAAAATCTTTTTCAAAGTAATATAGATGATGAAAGACAGGAACGCAATACGCAATTGCTGGAGAATGCACAGGAACTGCCGAAGGTAAAAATCCGCCAGTGCCTGGTTCCAAGAAAAGAGATTATTGGTATCAATAATAATGCTTCAATAGAACAGGTAAAAAGCAAATTCGTGGAAACAAAGTTGAGCAAGCTGATCGTTTTTGAAAATAATATTGATCATATTACCGGTTATGTTCACCAGCTTGATCTTTTTAAAAAACCGAAAAGCCTTCAATCTGTTTTATTACCGATACCCGCTGTACCGGAAAGTATGAGCGCCGCCGATCTTATCAGCAAGTTCAGCCGGGAGCGGAAAAGCATCGCCTGGGTGGTTGATGAGTTTGGCGGTACTGCCGGCATCATTACGATGGAAGATGTACTGGAAGAATTATTCGGGGAGATCCAGGACGAATATGATACAGAAGAGTTTGTAGAAAAACAGATATCCGAAAATGAATATATTTTCTCCGGCCGCCTGGAGCTGGACTACCTGGAAGAAAAATATGGATTTGAATTCCCAAAAAATGAATCTGAAACCTTATCAGGATATATCATCAACTTCCACGAAACTATTCCCAGCCAGAAAGACAGGATTTTTATTGATGATTATGAATTTGACATCGTCAGCGTAAGCGACACCAGGATCGAAATGATCAAGATGAAGAAGCTGAAATAAATACTAAGCAGTTTGGCCTCCCGGCCCGCTTTGAGTATGGCTTATCGCATATTGCTCATTCACTATTGACTATTGACCATTCACCTCCTTATCTTTGCGGCTCTTATTAAACCGATCTGATGGCATTAATGGATTTTTTTAACCGCAGGAAGAAAGATGTAAATGCAGAGATGTCATTTATTGACCACCTGGAGGAATTGCGCTGGCATATTATCCGGATAGTTATTGCAATAATTATCGGAGCCATTGCCGTTTTCACTTTTATAAATTTCATAGTAGACCAAATATTGTTTGCTCCTACCCGTGCGGATTTTATTTCATCCCAATGGTTGTGCAAGCTAGGCAGAATGATTGGTGCCGGAGATGCTATATGTTTCGACGGAGTGAAAGCTAAGTTTCTGGAAACAACGATGACAGGACAGTTCGTTTCGTCTTTTACCCTGGCATTCGTTGGTGGGTTTATCATCGCCTTTCCTTATGTATTCTGGGAGTTCTGGCGGTTTGTAAGACCCGCCCTGTCAGATAAAGAACGTAAAAGAACCCGTGGTGTTATTTTCTGGGTTTCGCTTTTATTTTTTATCGGTGTGGCCTTCGGTTACTTTATTCTTACACCATTCATGGTCAATTTTTATTTCAACTATAAATTAAGTGCGCAAATTGAAATAATGCCTACATTTTCCGACTACCTGGAAAACCTTATTTATACTACGGTAGGTATTGGCGTTTTGTTTCAACTGCCACTGCTGGTAATGGTATTGGCGAAAATTGGTATTGTCACCGGCAAATTCTTAAGAAAATACCGCCGCCATGCTTTTGTACTGATCATTATTGCGGCGGCCATCATCACTCCTTCTACGGACCCATTTAGTCTTACCATAGTTACGATACCGCTCTATTTGTTGTTTGAAGCAAGCATCATAATAGCTTCCCGCATCAACAGGAGGCAGGAAAAAGAAAAGAATGAATGGAGCTGATAATGGCCGGGAGTTCTTAGTCATGAGTTAAGAGTTTGCTACCTTTACCGGGTGTCCTGCTATTAACTTTGAACGCTAAACTTGTCATTATGCATTCTCCCTTTGACCTCCATAAGCCCATCGCTATCGGAAGCGACCATGCCGGATTTGATTATAAAGAAGACATGATCTCTTTTTTAGAAGGCAAAGGTTTACCCTTTACTGATTTTGGCACACACTCTGCGGATGCAGTAGACTACCCTGATTTCGCCCATCCTGTGGCGACAACAGTTGAAAAAGGAGAAGCGGCTTTTGGCATCCTGATTTGCGGCAGCGCTAATGGTGTAGCCATTACGGCGAATAAGCACCAGGGCATCCGGGCTGCTATCTGCTGGGGAGAAGAACTCGCTAAACTTTCACGCCAGCATAATAATGCTAATATTATCTGTATCCCCGCCCGTTTTGTCAGGGAAGGTGATGTAGAAAAAATGGTAAGTATTTTTATGACTACCGCTTTTGAAGGGGGCCGCCATGCAGACAGGGTAAATAAGATCGCCTGTACTGTATAAAAAATGATCCTCCCATTCATCACAAGTTTTTACTACTTCAGGATATTTTCATTTAAGTTTGAACCCGTCCTGCTATAGGCGAGATTTTTTTAAAACTACACACATACATGAAAAAATTATTCTTTATTACTGGCTTGTTGTTTTCTCTTATCTCTTATGCTCAGAAGAAAAATACGCCACCCTATTTTGCCGCCTCTATCTCAGCCGATGACATGAAAAAACATTTATACATAATAGCCAGTAAAGAAATGGAGGGAAGAGATACACCTTCACCCGGGCTGGAAAAAGCAGCTGATTATATAGAAAATCATTTTCGTTCTCTTGGATTAGTACCGGGTAATAATGGAACCTACCGTCAATCTTACCCGCTTTATAAAGATTCGATGACCAGTACCGGTTTAAAAGTAAATGGTATTTCATTTGAACTAAATAAAGATTTTCAACCCAACCTCAATATCAATCATACTGCAGAAATGCGTTTTTCTGAAGTAGTGTTTGCAGGATATGGCATTGTTGATGGAGAGATTAATGCTTATAAAGATGTTGAAGTGACCGGTAAATTAGTGATGATACTTGATGGGTCACCGTCAGGCTACAAACCATCTGTCTCCGGGCTGGCTTCCCCGGCCAATGTATTATCCAAGATAGGCAGGGCGCAGGAACATGGTGCGGTCGCAGTACTTTTTATTTATAATAATTATCCCCGGAAAACTTTTAACGGCGTATCATCCTATAGCATGGATGGATATGCTGAAAGCCTGTTCCCCCAGACATTTTCTGTATCCGCGGAAGTAGCGGAAAAGATCATGGGGGCAGACGGAAAAGGGCTTATTGAAAAAATGAAAACATCGCCTTTACCTTCTAAAACATATACAGCGGATATTGATCTTAGTTACTTTAAAGCTACCAAAACAGCCTATGCTTCTAATGTAATGGGCCTGCTGGAAGGGACGGATAAAAAAGATGAATATGTTTTGATCACATCGCACTACGACCATGTTGGCAAAAGAAATGATTCTACTATTTATTATGGCGCTGATGATGATGGCAGCGGAACTACCAGCATACTGGAACTGGCAGAAGCTTATGCCAAAGCAAAAGCGGCAGGTAAAGGACCAAGACGCAGTATTATATTTATGACAGTAAGCGGTGAAGAAAAGGGATTGTGGGGTTCTGAATATTATGCCAACCACCCGGTATATCCTTTGGAAAAAACATCTGTTGACCTGAATATTGATATGGTAGGCCGCATCGGTACGGAATACCTGAAGGATAAGGATTCCGCCAACTATATCTACGTGATCGGTGATGATAAGCTAAGTACTGATCTTACTCCTATCACAAATGAGGTAAATTCAAAGTATTCCAAACTGAAATTAGACAGGAAGTATAATGACCCGAATGATCCCAACCGTTTTTATTTCAGAAGCGATCATTATAATTTTGCCGAAAAGGGAATACCTGTTATATTTTATTTCAATGGCACCCATGCCGACTATCATCGCACAACAGATACTCCCGATAAGATCAACTATAAACTAATGGCCAAAAGAGCCCAGTTAGTATTTTATACAGCCTGGGACATGGCTAACAGGAACGAAATGCTGAAGAGAGATATAAAACTGGTGAAACCGAAAGGATTTTAAAAAACTCATTCTTATACTCAAAGGTGAAGCTATTTGTTTCACCTTTTCTGTTTACGGTGTTTTTGTATTATTTTCATTACAAATAAATACTATGAGTACAGCCCCTGACTCCGGTAATGATATTGTATCCAATTATTATGATGATTATAAGCAGACGCAGGCGTATATTGCTTTGACAGAATCAAAACAAGTAAGAAAATCAATTTTCATCGTTGCGGCTTTGCTTTTTGCCAGTGATATGCTGGGTATGGCTATGGCGAATCTCATAACCGCAGAAACAATTCTTTATTCAGCGGTTATTCCTTTAGTATTGGTGGGAATTGGTTTCCTCGCTATTAAACAACCATTATTGGCCATCATCCTCGCAGCGTTGGTATTTGCAGGTCTTATCATTTTAAGCATTGTACTATTTGGTGGTGTAGGAGCAATAAGCGGTTTGCTTATCAAGGCGGTTATTATTTATTTTCTTATATCAGGGTTTCAAAGTGCCCGCGAAGCAGAGCGGGCAAAAAAAGAGTTGAAGAATTAGGCAAATAAAAAATGACAGCCGCATTAGCTGTCATTTCAAATAGTAAACCTTCTCTTTTATTACCAGCCCAGTACCCACGCAAATATCAGCGGAGCCACTATCGTAGCGTCACTTTCTACAATAAACTTGGGTGTATGAATATCCAGCTTCCCCCAGGTGATCTTTTCATTCGGCACCGCACCTGAGTAAGAACCATAAGAGGTAGTAGAATCACTGATCTGGCAGAAGTAACTCCAGAAAGGAACATCATGCCACTCCAGGTCCTGGTACATCATCGGCACTACACATATCGGGAAGTCACCGGCTATACCACCACCGATCTGGAAAAAACCAACGCCCTTACCACCGCTATTATTCCTGTACCATTCACTCAGATAAACCATATACTCAATACCATTCTTCACCGTACCCGCTTTCAGTTCATTTTTGATAACATAACTGGCAAAAATATTCCCGGTAGTACTGTCTTCCCATCCGGGTACTATGATCGGAAGATTTTTTTCTGCCGCTGCCACTATCCAGCTATCCTTTGGGTCAATTTCATAATACTGTTGCAGGTCGCCGCTTAATACTGTCTTATATAAAAACTCATGCGGGAAATAACGTTCCCCTTTTGCTTCCGCGTCTTTCCATTGCTTCACCAGGTGTTTTTGCAAACGACGGAATGCTTCTTCCTCGGGAATACAGGTATCCGTGACACGGTTGTAATGATTTTCCAGCAGGTCCCATTCATCCTGCGGTGTCAGGTCCCGATAGCTAGGAATTCTTTTGTAATGGGAATGCGCCACCAGGTTCATCACATCTTCTTCCAGGTTGGCGCCGGTGCAACTG
>JAATGJ010000154.1 GCA_015654695.1 Chitinophagales bacterium
GCAGTTTCTTACCGGGAACATACTTGATAGCTGTTTTGACGACAATCCGCTCTCACCCCTTTTTCACCTTTTTATTTCAAATCTATTGGTATCTTAACTCTCTCTCAAAGAACTATTTTTACTAAAATGTAAACATAGGAGACGATAAGACGGTAAATATTGAAATGCAATTACCATTTTCTTTCCGCCTTTCCGTCTCCCCGGCAATAAATAGCTTTTGAGACATCCTCAATGCAAAAAATTAATTTGTACAATAAAACCGTTCGGTCTAATTTTAAGGCGCTAAACATTTACTTGCTATATGACAAAAGGTGAACGGACCCGGCAACTGATCATTGAAAAAGCAGCACCGCTATTTAATAAGAATGGTTATGCCGGTACCAGCCTGTCTGACATTATGGAGGCTACAGGCCTGGCTAAAGGTGGCTTGTATGGCAATTTTAAAAACAAGGATGAGATTGCCGCGCTGACTTTTGAATATGCGATCAGCAAGGTAAAAACAGCGATCATGATGAAGCTGAGCGATTGCCATACCAGCCAGGAAAAACTGGTGGGTATATTGCAGTTCTACCGCAGCTATATCACCCATCCCCCGATAGCAGGGGGTTGCCCGCTGCTGAACACCAGCGTGGAGGCAGATGATTCTTTCCCTTTTTTAAAGACGAGGGCGAGAGCTGCACAGAATGAAATGCTTGGATCACTGGTAAAGATCTTCCAGGAGGGAAAGAAGAACGGGGAGCTGAGAGAAACGATACAACCGCAAAAGGAAGCTGAGAATATGTACGCCCTGATAGAAGGTGGTATCGTGATGGCGAAGATCAATGATAACCCGGCCATCCTGCACCGTATCCTTGACCGTATCCGTGAACACATAGAAAACGATCTTGCTGCCCGTTAAATTTTTTTGATTTAAATAAGACCGATTGGTCTTATTTATACTAATAACCTGCCAGACATGGACCAGCATTTACAATCCTTCTATACCGTCCGGTTCAACGACTGCGATCCCTTTCGTCACCTGAACAATGCCCGGTATATTGATTACTTCCTGAATGCAAGGGAAGATCATCTCCGTGATCATTACCAAATGGACCTTGCTGATTTTTACAGCAAAGGCCGCGGATGGGTGGTAATGCAGCATGAGATCATTTACCTGCGGCCAGCTTCTTTTAATGAAACCATCTGCATCCGCAGCGGCCTGCTGAATGCCGGCAATGAACACCTGCTGGTGGAAATGCTGATGCTGGATGCGAATCAAAAACAATTAAAGGCATTGCTGCATACCCGGTTTGTTCCGGTGAGTCTCAGTACGGGGAAGAAAGAACCGCATTCAACCGAGTTCATGGAATTTATATCGGATAAAACTTTAGCCGGCCTGAATGATACTGTTCTTTCTCCCAAAGAAAGGGTGGAATACTGGCAAAAAATATTACGAACTCCCCAAACTGTATAAACTATTTTATAACCAACCCCCTTTGCTACGGCGGGTAAAAATCAACAACATGAAAAAAGTATGGAACCTTATCGTTTTTGCTTTATTGCTGCAATCAGCGGTATATGCACAACCTTCTTCATCCGGCGATCTTGATGTATCTGTCAGCGGGCAGGTAATACTGACGGATAATTCTACTGTAGCCGGTACGGTAAAAGAGAATATCCGCAAGAAAGGGGAACTGATCCTGTTAACCAGCGGCAAGAAAACAAAATACAAAGCGGCTGATATCAGCAGCGCACAGATCGGCGGCAGCCAGTACATCACCTGGAACTATACTTTCTATGAAGTGATCTTCCAGGGAAAGAACCTGACGCTCCTGCGCAAAGCGAACGAGCCATCGGGTGTACAATACAACGGATCGGAGGCTGTGGTGATAAGTTCCGAAGGAAATATTGATGATCTGTTCATCAAAAAAAACGGCGACGCATCATTAATTTTGCTGACAAAGAAAAATGTAAAAGATGTATTGGGAAAAGTTTGCAGCAGTTGTGTTTCCGGTATAGATGCAACAAAGTTTGATACAGATATTTTGAAGAAAGCGGCAGAAGATTGCGATAAATGTAATTAAGAAAATTTTTGCCGGAGAGAAAGTGCGGATGGCAAAGCTGCGAAGCGTGGGGCTTCGCAGCTTTATTTTTTTCAGCTTACAACAGATCAACCGGCACATTCATTGATCATTTGGTACTTTAGTTGAACAATTGATCAGCTACATCCAATGACAATCTCTTTCATACAGGTCCTGCTTTCCTTGCTGGCGGGTATTGTGGTCATCATACTGCTTACCACTAAGTACCGTGTACATGCTTTTTTCGCATTACTGATTGCCTGTTTCCTGGTGGGGCTTGGTGTACAATTGCCATTTGCCACTATATTAACTTCAATCAGGCAAGGCTTTGGTCATATCATGCAATCGCTTGGCCTTATCATTGTGCTAGGCACTACGCTGGGTGTATTGCTGGAACATACGGGCTGTACACGAGTGATGGCCGGCTTTATTTTAAAAAAAACTGGAGAAAAAAAAGCGCCCCTGGCGATGAGTCTTACAGGATTTATTGTTGGTCTTCCTATTTTTTGCGATTCAGGTTATATTGTACTCAGCGGCCTGAATCAATCATTGGCCAAACGTACCGGCATATCTGTAGTGATCATGGCTGTATCACTGGCTACTGGTTTGTATGCAGTGCATTGTTTACTGCCGCCGCATCCGGGCGCTGCAGCAGCAGCAAGTACTATCGGCATTGATTTCGGAAAATTGATCACCATCGGTATTGCAGTAGCCATTCCGGGAATGATAGCCGGGCATTTATGGGCCCGCTATGCAGGAAAAAAAGTACCGCATGTTGCAGCAGGAGAAGAAGATATTATAAAGCATACAGTTGCTCCATCTGTGCTGATGGCTTTTTTGCCTGTGATAGTACCGATACTTTTAATTGCCATTAATTCTTTTTTTGCTTTTGAAAAAAACACCGGCAGCAGTGTACAAAAATTCTTTTCCATATTAGGAGAACCGGTCATTGCTTTATCAGTTGGTGTATTGCTTGTTTTTTTGACTGTTCGCAACTGGACAAAACAAACCGTAAGTAAATTATTACAGGAAGGAGCGGAAAAAGCAGGTGGCATACTGGTTATCATCGGAGCTGGCGGCGCTTTTGGTGCTGTACTGGCTGCTACAAAGATCGGCGAACATTTCAGCGAAGCATTGAACCTACAAAGCATGGGGATCTTCTTTCCTTTTCTTCTAACGTTCATTTTAAAAACTGCACAGGGTTCTTCTACTGTTGCCATCATCACGGCTGCGTCCATCGTTTTGCCGCTGTTACCTGCATTGGGTCTTACTTCAGAAATGGGAAGATTGCTTTGTGTCTTATCCATGGGGGCAGGATCTATGATGATCTCACACGCCAATGATGCTTATTTCTGGGTGATCACTAAATTTTCAGGATTGGAAATGAAGTCTATGCTGAAAGTATATTCCGTAGCTACTATCTGGATGGGATTAGTTACGTTACTGGTCGTATATATTTTATCATTATTCTTATTGTAAAGTATTATGCATATACTCATTGCCCCCAATGCATTTAAGAATAGTCTCGGCGCTGCCGAAGCAGCCGGGGCTATCAGCGAAGGGTTGCAGCAAAGTAAGCTGTCCTGTACCACTTTTTGCTTTCCTGTGGGTGATGGTGGTGATGGTACGGCCGCATTGATAATACAGCATTGCAACGGCACTACGGTTCCTGTTACTGTGCAGGACCCACTGGGAAGAAAGATATCATCCTCATTCGGATTGATGGATAATGGAAAAACCGCTGTCATTGAAATGGCTGACGCATCCGGTTTGCGGCTACTGCAATCAAATGAACTGGATGTGTTGCATACTAATTCTTATGGTACAGGAGAGCTGATAGTTCATGCACTGGATAAAAAAGTCAATAAGATCATTCTTTGTATCGGTGGCAGCGCTACGGTTGACGGGGGCGCTGGCATATTGCGGGCTTTAGGTTTTCGGTTTTTAAATAAGAATGGAAAAGAATTGAACAATATGCCTGAAGACTTAACAGAACTTGATAGTATAGATGTATCCGGGGTTGATAAAAGAATCATGGATCGCGAATTGGTTATACTATGCGATGTAGAAAACGTTTTACTTGGAAAAAAAGGTGCAGCGGCCGTATTTGGTCCTCAAAAAGGCGCTTCTCCTGCTGAAGTAAAAAAATTAGAAGCATCATTATCAAAGCTGAGGGATATTGTTTTGAAACAGACGGGTATAGACATGTCCGCCATCAAACATGGCGGCGCTGCCGGTGGTACAGCAGCGGGATTAGCAGCATTACTACATGCACAATTAGTGAACGGGATAGATCATTTTCTTTCATTGACCGGTTTTGATACTGCATTGGCAAAAGCTGATCTCATAATAACAGGTGAAGGAAGCATTGATGAACAAACATTACAGGGCAAAGGACCATTTGGTGTAGCAAAAAGAGCAAAGCAAAACCACCTACCGGTAATTGGCCTGGCCGGGAAATTACCTTTGGAAATTTCAACTGATCTGCAGGAATACTTTGACATTCTTTTACCCATCAATAACGAACTGATGGATATTGCTGAAGCATTACAAAATACAAAGCCTAATCTGACCCGCACCGCAAGAACTATTGGCGATATGCTGGCAGTAGCAAAATGACCGGCTTGTTAACGGAGTACAGAGATGTTAGTAATTATAACGACCTCCTTCAATTGAAAAAATTCTTTAGTTGTATCTACCAACCCGTCCCTTACTACTAATAATAGTTTCTGTTTTTCATTGCCGGAAGCAAGTATCTCTTTTAATACTTCGCAAAAACCTTCTCCCCGCAGCTCCATCGGCCCGATCTCGTCAATGATCAGCCACCCTTCTTTGTCTTGGGCATCGCGTATGACCTGTATGGCTTTATTAAAACCTCTTTTGCTGAATACAAATCTTCCGACAGTTAGTATTTCCGTTTCCTCTTCCGTCGCTTCCATATCAAATAACTGGCGGGCCTGAACATTCATGAACATTCTTTTGCCATTCACCACCGGTGTCAGTATGCCATATACATCATTTCTTTTCTCCGTCCTTTTGATCAATGAAGTGGTCTTGCCGCTTTGAACCGGGCCGCTTAGGATAAATATCTTTCCCCCTGCAACAGGATTCAATGCATTTACCAGGATCTTTTTATTGCATGCTTTTAACCGCTTCCAACCTTTTTTACCGGATGATGTCCGCCAGCTTTCGGTGATCAGTTGCTGTGTCACCGGTAATAATTGTAATACCTGCTGAATATCCTGCTGTGACTGCGTTTTCTTTTTTTGCAACCAGTAATGCAGTAATTGTTTCAGCAAGGGGCCAACGATAAATATCCAGCTTAATATTATGATAATGGAACGCAGTAATATCTTCAGTGAGATATGAGGAGGCAACAATGGCTCACCGATCTTAAAATATGACTGAACATATAAGAGAATAAGCAGGATCCATACGATGAGCAGCCCTTTCTTTAATCCCCCTATCTTTTTTGATGGCGGTGGTGATATTATTCCTGCATTATCCGTAAGAATAATTCTGTTCCCTTCTTCTTTACTCCATTTTTCTATTCGTTGTGGTAGTACCGAAGCCCACCAGCCCGCCAATATGCCGCCAATCAAATGAAGCAATACATAGCCACCCCCGATAAGCAGGCTATAGTTAGTAACTGTTTTTTGTTTTGTCAGACCGTTAATAAAATCATTGATCACGGTCCATAGGTCTTTGCCATAAATAATAGTGAGCATGAGTATCCTTTGGAAGCCCGATTCAAGCATTGCTATTATCGCAAAGAGTATGCACGACAGTTTAAAGAACCGCCTGTTCCAGAATAACAACTCGCCCATTAATCCCTGGAAAAATACAGCGATATAGGCCGGTGGTGGCGCCTGCGGGCTCAGCATCATTTTAAAAACCGCAACAATGATGGTGGCTTTGATGATCGCCCCTTTTTGGGGTACATACCAGGCGATAAGACAAATACAAATGACAGCACATCCGCCAACGACCAAGCCCGAAACCGGAATCTTTAATCCATGAATAATGCCGCCGAGCATTGCCTCATTCAATACCCATAATGCTATGAGACGGTAATAGATGACAGGATTATTTGATATTGTTACGCTATTATTCATATACAAGTAGCACAAAGATCACAAAGGATTGTACGAAGTAAATTACGTCGCATCCCTGGTGGTTCAGCGTGCCTGCCTGCCGGCAGGCAGGTTCTTTGCGCTCCCTAAATTATCTTAACTTTATTTGTCACGAATATAATTACATTGATACGTTTTATAATAAATGAAAAAGAGATGGCCACTGATCTGCCACCCGGCATGGTGTTGCTTGACTTCATCCGTTATCAGCAGCACCTGGTGGGTACGAAGATAGGTTGCCGCGAAGGAGATTGCGGAGCCTGTACGATATTAACCGGCGAACTTAATAATGATGAATTACAATATCATACCGTTACTTCCTGCCTGATGCCCATCGGCAATGCCGCAGGAAAACATATTGTAACAATAGAGGGTATTAATCATAAAGAAGGATTGAATCCCATACAACAAGCCATGGCTGATGCCGGCGCTACGCAATGTGGTTTTTGTACGCCGGGTTTTGTGATGTCACTCGCTGGTTTTTGCCTGGACGATAAACCAGCGACAAAAGAAAATGCTATCGCGTCTATTGACGGAAATATCTGCCGCTGCACCGGCTATAAATCCATTGAAAAAGCCGCTGTTGATATCGTGGAGAAATTAAAAGATAAAAAAGAAGCTATACCCTTTGTAACGGAACAAAAAATATTGCCGGAATATTTTTCAGGTATCAAAGAACGGTTGCAGCGTTTACGAGAAAGTATTAATGCAGATACCTTAAAAGACGTTGCCGGCATTAAAGAAACGCCGCATTTTGTAGGAGGTGGTACCGATCTCTATGTACAAAAGCATGATGAAATGAAAGATGCAACTATCCGTTTTCTTCTCCATCAGCCGGAGTTGAATGGTATTGCAAAAGAAGATAATAAATGTATAATAGGCCCATCGGCAACAGTAAGTGATCTTTTGCATTCAGCTATTATCCATGAAGCTTTCCCGGATTTTCACCGCTATGCAAAATTGGTTTCTTCCACACCTATACGTAATATGGCTACGATTGCAGGCAATTTTATTAATGCTTCTCCTATTGGTGACTTTACGATTTTCTTTTTAGCGTTGGATGCGCAGATAAGCCTCACCCCCAACCCCTCTCCGGGGGAGAGGGGCAAACGAACCCTGCCATTGAGAAAATTGTATAAAGGCTATAAACAATTAGATAAAACACCTGAAGAACATATTGATAAAATCTGGTTTGAATTACCGGGTAAAAACACATTGTTTCATTTTGAAAAAGTAAGTAAGCGAACTCATTTGGATATCGCCAGTGTGAATTCAGCGATCCATCTAAAAATGAATGGTGATGTAATTGATGATGCAGGTATTTCAGCCGGTGGCGTTGGACCGGTACCGCTGTATTTGCAAAAGACATCTGAATTTTTAAAAGGGAAAAAAATTTCAGAAGAAATAATTCATGAAACGATTAAAACAGCGCAAACAGAAATTTCACCGATCAGTGATGCAAGGGGATCGAAAGAGTATAAGCGATTATTGCTGAGGCAATTGATCAAAGCGCATTTTTTAAAACTATTTCCTGGTATCCTGGCAGAATCGGTTTTGGGCTAAAGCCCGGTTTCTCTAACTGATTTACCCCGGCCTTAAAGGGCAATGAATAAGGATTCAGTAACTGGCTTTAGCCAGTAACAAAAATTTGCAATAGAATGAAGAACATAGATTCATATACTCATGTCCGCGGCGAATCGGTTTACCTTGATGATATACCGGTGGTGAACGGCACATTGTATGCCGCCGTGTTTGATTCTCCTGTCGCACATGGAAAGATAAAATCACTGGATATACGTGAAGCGGCAGCTATGCATGGTGTAGTGAAAATTTTCACCGCCAAAGATGTTCCCGGTGACAATCAAATTGGTGGAATTATTCCTGATGAAGAATTGCTGGCAAGTACACATGTTCATTTTTGCGGGATGCCCATTGCGTTGGTGGTAGCAGAAACAGATGAAGCGGCAAGAGTTGCGCTAAAGAAAATAAAAGTGGTGATCGAATCATTGCCTGTTATCACTGATCCAAGAGAAGCTAAAGAAAAAGGAGAGCTGATCATACCATCCAGAACATTTCAAATTGGGGATACAATTAATGCGTGGCACCAATGCGAATATGTTTTTGAAGGCAGGGCTGACACCAATGGCCAGGAACATCTGTATATTGAAACGCAGGGAGCTTATTCATTGCCACAGGAAAATAGTGCGATCCGGATTTATTCTTCCACGCAGGGACCCACAGCAGTACAAAGAACAACCGCAAGAGTATTAAATATTCCGATGCACCAGGTAGAAGTTGATACGACAAGGCTGGGCGGCGGCTTTGGTGGCAAAGAAGACCAGGCCACTACATGGGGTGTGATGTGTGCGCTGGCAACTTATCATTTAAAGAAACCGGTAAAATATTCTTTGCAGCGGATGGAAGATATGCGGATGACGGGAAAACGTCATCCTTATTCATCTGATTTTAAAATTGGATTGAATAAAGATTTAAAGATCGTTGCGTATGAAGCGACATTTTATCAAAATGCCGGAGCCGCTGCTGATCTTTCACCCGCTGTAATGGAAAGGACGTTGTTTCATTGTACCAATTCTTATTTTGTCCCGAATGTAAAAGCCACTGCCTATAGTTGCCGGACAAATTTACCACCGAATACAGCCTTTCGGGGTTTTGGCGGGCCGCAGGGAATGTTTGTAATAGAAGCGGCTATTGCCAAAGCAGCGGATGCATTAGGCATTTCCGCATCGGTCATTCAGCAAAAAAATCTATTACAAACAGGTGATGAATTTCCCTACGGACAAAAAGCGGAAAGCGAAGCCAATGAATGCTGGGATAAAGCGGTTGAGTTATATGATCTGGAAAAATTGCAGAAAGAAATCAGTGATTTTAATCATTCAAATAAGCAGTATAAAAAAGGAATGGCATTGATGCCAATCTGCTTTGGCATCTCGTTTACCAAAACCATGATGAACCAGGCGAGAGCATTGGTACATGTCTATACGGATGGAAGTGTTGGTGTAAGTACCGGTGCAGTAGAAATGGGACAGGGAGTCAATACAAAAATGCTGCAGGTGGCAACGAATATCTTTTCTATTGACCCGGCAAAAGTAAAGATCAACAGTACTAATACATACCGCATCGCGAACACTTCGCCTTCTGCAGCCAGTGCCACGGCTGACCTGAATGGAAAAGCAACGGAGATCGCCTGTAAGGAAATTCTAAAGCGCCTGAAAAAAGTGGCAGCGGAAGAATTTAAAACAAGTGAAGAAAATATTGATTTAAAAGATGAATGGGTATATGCGAACGGGGAAAAAACAATGTGGGAGTGGAAGCGTTTGGTGTTTGAAACCTATTTCCGCCGGATCAGCTTATCAGAGCATGGTCATTATACCCCACCGGATATTCATTACGATCTGAAAAAAGAAAAAGGCCATCCCTTTGCTTACCATGTTTATGGAACGGTCATCATTACTGTTACGATAGATTGCCTGAGGGGCATTTATGAATTTGATTCGGTAAAAGTGGTGCATGATTTTGGAAATAGCATGAACACGATAATTGATATTGGCCAATGCGAAGGCGGTATTGTGCAGGGCATCGGCTGGATGACGATGGAAGAAATAGTGTATGATAAAGAAGGTAAGCTGCTGTCAAATGCACTGAGTACGTATAAAGTGCCGGATATTTATTCAGTGCCAAAAGAAATTGATATTCATTTTTTAGCAACACAAAAAGATAACCTGGCCATCTTCCGCAGCAAGGCTGTGGGAGAACCTCCTTTATTATATGGCATTGGTGCTTATTTTGCTTTGCGCAATGCAGTCAAAGCATTTAACCCTTCAGCTGATATTCCTTATGATGCACCCATGACACCGGAGAAGGTGTTGATGAGTTTGTATCACCCATTCAAGAAATAAAATCATAAACAGTATGGGACTTGACAGCGTTGAACTTGTAATGGAAATGGAAAAATACTTTAGTATTCAAATACCTGATCCGGAAGCTGAAAAAATTACTACCATTCAGAAAATGGTTGATTGCGTTGCCAAACATCTTTCTGTTTCAAATAATAGTATTGAATTAAGAGATGCTATCGTAGATAAAATCCAGACTATACTTATTAAAATCAATCTTACTGACAAGCCACTAAACCCTACAGCCCCTGTTTTTTTAACACTGCCGCCAAAAAATAAAAGCATATGGCAATCATTTATAAATGAGCTGGCTCTTATTGTCCCCAAGCCAGAAACAATGGGAAAAAGTGGTGGTACTTTTATTAATAATATAAAAACTAAGCTTTCCTGGAATCCTTTATATGATTGGACAGAAATTACCGTTGAGCAATTTGCTTCGGCTATTTGTGCAAGAAACTGTGCAACTCTTATAGATAGATCTGCTATCAAAAATACTTATGAAATTTATGTTGCTGTCACATCAATAACAGTTGATAAAATTGGTGTGGATTATTATGAAATAACTCCTGAGAAGTCCTTCACAAACGATTTAGGTGTTGATTAAGCTGAAATTTTAACACAGCAAAAAACCCGCCAACAGGTTACATATATCAGAGCATCTAATCCATCACTTTCAATTTCGTCACCATAATAGTGATACAAAGACCAAATAAAGCTACCACAGCAAAAGAAAACCGAAGGCTTGCCAGTTGTGCGATATAACCTATCAATGGCGGGCCCAGTAAAAAACCAAGAAACCCGATACTCGATACACCAGCCAGCGCCATACCCGGCGCTATCTTTGACGACCTGGCAGCTGCGCTATATACAGCAGGTATCACAGAGGAGACACCCAAACCAACGATCAAAAACCCAATCGTGGCGGTGATAAGATAAGGTAATACAACGGAGATCATCAAACCGGTCAAAACAAGTATCCCGCTGATCTGCAGCATTCGTTTTCTCCCCACCTGCGCAATGATCCTGTCGCCAAAAAAACGTCCCGTAGCCATCATGATCATAAAAGTCGCATATCCCATGATAATCAAAGAATGAGGCGCGGCAACCACTTCTTTAAAATAAACGCCGCTCCAGTCGAACATAGCGCCTTCGGCTGACATGCTGCAAAAAGCAATAATGCCTAGCTGAACCAGCACTCTATCCGGCCTGGAAAAGAATTTCTTTTTCTCCGCAGGCGCCGAAGTTCCCGGAATAAGATATTTTCTTGCAATTAAAACAGTGATGAATACCAATGCTGCTACAATAAAAAAATGCTGATGCGGGGTCAATTTTAAGTTCATCATCAGTAAACCAACCATTGCACCGGAAAAACCAGCTATACTCCAAACGCCATGGAACGAGGTCATGATAGGCCGCCCATAAATTTTTTCCGCCAGCACACCCTGCGTGTTCACCGATATATTAGACATATTGCCCACTATACCGAAAACAAACAACGCCAATGCAAGCTGCCACATCTGTGATGCCCACCCGATATTGGTGAGTTCTATCGCATACAATAAAATGGCGAAAGATAAAATAGTGCGGCTGCCATATTTCGTTACGAGCCTTCCTGATATAGGCATGGTAATTAACTGTCCTATGGGCAAAGCCAGTAATACACTTCCAAGTTCCGCCTCGCTGAGATGCAATTTTGTTTTGATATCCGGTATGCGGCTGGCCCATGATGCAAAAGAAAATCCCATGCAGAAATAGAAAGACGCTATAGCCATCCGCATGGTTAGTTTCGGAACAGTACTTTGCGCAGGAATGCCCGTAAGTGTATTGATAAGAAATTTTTTGACGATGGATGGGCGGGCTGCCGCAGTTGTTTCATTGACCATGATAGCACATTTAATTCCTTCAACAATGCTTCATACGGCCCGCAGTGTTTCAAAGATAAACCATAACCAGCGTTTAGCCATTATTTGCGTTTAAAAACAAACGTTTCCGGTGAACAAACCTCGCATATCAATTATTTATTTTTAGCCCGCAGGTATTGAGCAGGCCATTGAACATCCACATTCAATTCTCCTGCAACTGATAATGGGAAATAAGGATCACGCAATGATTCCCTCGCCATCAGAATCAAATCGGCTTTATCATTTACTAAAATATCTTCTGCTTGTTGTGCAGTGGTTATTAAACCCACCGCACCTGTTAATATTCCTGTTTGCTTTTTTATCTTTTCCGCAAAGGGCACCTGGTAACCGGGACTGAGAGGAATTTTTACGTGGGGTGATAACCCTCCGGAAGAACAATCTACCAGGTCAACTCCTTTTGTTTTTAATATAGCTGAAAGTTGTACTGAATCTTCACCCGTCCATCCTCCATCAGCCCAATCGGTTGATGAAATACGAACAAATAAAGGAAACTCTTCCGGCCAAACCGTTTTGATAGCTGCTGTTATTTCGAGCAACAATCTTATCCTGTTTTCAAAACTGCCGCCATATTCATCTGTTCGTTGATTACTTAATGGAGAGAGAAATTCATTGACCAGGTATCCATGTGCGCCATGAATTTCAATTACCTTATATCCCACCCGCAAAGCTCGCAGTGCTGCCGCTTTAAAATCACTAATTACTTTTTGTATGCCATCAATAGTTAATGCTTCGGGTGCATCCTCTTCTTCTTTGAAAGGAATAGCTGAAGGGGCGACTGTCTTCCAGCCACCATCCTGTATGCTGATCTGTTTTCCTCCTTTCCAGGGTATATTACAACTTGCTTTGCGCCCGGCATGAGCCAGTTGTATGCCGGCTACCGCTCCCTGGTGATGAATGAATGAAACAATTGCGCTCAGCTTTTCAATATGTTCATCTTTCCATAAGCCCATGTCGCCGGAAGTAATGCGGCCTTCCGGTGATACAGCTGTTGCTTCCTGTATGATCAATGCGGCGCCCCCAACAGCACGGCTGCCAAGGTGAACCAGGTGCCAGTCGTTGGCAAAGCCATCTTCTGAAGAATACTGGCACATGGGAGAAACAACAATGCGGTTCTTAAATGTGATCCCTTTTATAGTAAGTGGTGAAAAAAGTTTTGCCATAAATTGTTTTAAACTATTGCATAATATTTTCTATTTGTAAAACAACTCATAAAGAAATAAGTTTATAGTCTATTAACTGATGAAAAATATAATAATATGGAAGCTGATAGCCCGTAGCCTGGAGCAAAAAGTTCCGGTCATGTTATTATATGTTTTGGAAAGTAAAGGCAGCAGTCCGGGCAGGCAGGGATTCTTTATGGCCGTTACTGCAAATGGCGATAGGCGGGGTTCTATCGGCGGCGGTATTATGGAACATAAGTTTGTAGAAATGGCGGGAGAAAAGCTAAAGGAACACGGAACAGGGGACAAGAAAGATACAAGCATCCGGAAACAAATTCACGATAAATCAGCGGCGAAGGACCAGAGCGGGATGATCTGTTCCGGTGAACAAACGATCTTACTATATAAAGTAAAAGAAGAAGACAGGCAGCCTATCCTTGCCCTTATTTCTTCATTGGAAGAAAATAAAAACGGGACATTAATTCTCTCTCCCGGCAGCATACAATTTAGTAAAGCTGTTCCCCTTAAAGATGTTGATTATACATTTCATACAGAAGACAACTGGCTGTATAAAGAAAAGACCGGTAGTAAAAATCAACTTTTCATTATCGGCGGCGGGCACTGTTCTCTTGCTTTTTCAAAGCTGATGCGGTCAATGGATTTTTATATCCGGGTATATGATGAAAGAAATGAGCTAAAGACAATGGTTGAAAATGATGCTGCGCATGAACTGCATTTTATCAGCGACTATTCGGCATTGAAAGAACTGATCCCTCCGGGTAATAATCATTATGTGGTCATCATGACCTTTGGTTACCGGACAGATGATATAGCTCTCCGGGCATTACTTGATAAAGACTTTAAATACATAGGTATGCTGGGCAGCCAGCACAAAACTGAAAAACTATTTGCTGATTACAGAAAAGAAAGAATTGCTGAAGAAAGGTTGCAACTCATTCATACTCCCGTCGGTCTTGCTATCAAAAGCCAGACGCCGGAAGAGATCGCTGTGAGTATTGCCGCTGAGATCATCAAAGTAAAAAACCAGCATTTATGAGAATTACTTTTTTGCTTCTTCTTTTGCCCGTTATAGGTTTCCCGCAGGATCAATATAGTATCCGTGACCTGAAGAACGGCAAGTTCAAAAATGACAGCAGCTATATCTACACGTTACCCTTTAAAAATAAAAAGAAAGTTTTCCTGGTACAGGCCTATGAAAGTATGTTCAGTCATAAAGGTGAGCGGGCCTTGGATTTTAAAGTGAAGAAACGAACAAAGATCTGTGCGGCAAGAGAAGGTGTAGTGATTGCTGCCAGGAAAGATTCTGATAAAGGTGGCCTGAAAAATGAGAACTTATCAGATGGTAATTATGTTTCTATACAACACAGTGACGGATCGGTGGCGCATTACTGGCATTTTCAAAAGGATGGTGTTATGGTAAATGTGGGCGATACCGTACAAACAGGTCAATGGATCGGGCTAAGCGGCAATACCGGTTATTCGGCTTTTCCTCACCTGCATTTTGAAGTACAAGGCTATGATGCTGCAGGACAATACAAACAATTAGCTACCCGCTTCTATACCAATGAAGGCGTTATTTATCTGCGGCCCGGCAAGTTTTACAAGACAAGGCATTAGCAACAACTGTTTTACAATAACTTTCACAGCAGCCCGGCTTGCAGCAAAGAATTTTTTCTCTTGTTTTATGTAAATCTGCTGCCCTCTCCATCTCATTAACTGACACAAACCAATTGTTATGATACGGACTGCCGCTCTCTGCGTAGTTGTTTTTGGTATGGCGATTTCCTGCGCCGAAGTAAAAAAAACTCACCAGTTCAGGCCCTTGCCAAGTGCCATTCCTGCTATACGTATCACCAATGATACAACGGCGACCGCATTAAAAATATCCATGCTGGATATAAAAACGGAAGTGGCTGCCAATATCGCCACTACGATTTTTGAAGTACATTTTTATAATCCCAATGACAGGATACTGGAAGGCGAATTCGAATTTCCGCTGGCAGATGGCCAACAAATCACACGTTATGCGCTGGATGTAAATGGCGCATTGCGTGAAAGAGTAGTAGTAGAAAAAGCCAAAGCACGGGTTGCTTTTGAAAACACTATACGCAAAAAAGTTGATCCCGGTCTTGTTGAAAAAACCAAAGGCAATAATTTTCGTACACGTATCTATCCTTTACCGGCGAAAGGTTACCGGAAAATACTAATAGCAGTTGAACAAACGCTGGAACAGGAAAACAAAGACCTGCTGTATCAATTACCTCTTTATGCCAAAGATCCCATTGATACATTTTCTATTAACGTATCTGTTATTAAAAGCCTGCAAAAACCACAACTGGATGAAAATGGTATCGCCCTGCAATTCAGCAGGCAAAAGAACGGTTATGCGGCAGAAATGCGGCAGCAAAACTTTATCGCAGATAAAACAGTTGCATTCGCTATCCCGGGTGCTGATGACAACAAGGATATCTCACTAACTGAAAATCATGACGGCCAGGCTTATTTTTATGTCAACAGCAGGATGGAGCCGCAACACAAAGAGAAAAAGAAACCCGGCAGCATCGGCTTATTCTGGGATATTTCTTCTTCCGGCGAAAAAAGAGATCTCAAAAAAGAAACGGATCTGCTCAAACAATATTTTGCAAAGCTGGGTAACGTATCGGTCTCATTAATTCCTTTCAATATTTACACACAGGCAAAAGAAGATTTTACCATCAGCGGCGGCAATGCGGATAAGCTGGCCAAAAGATTAGAAACTTTTAATTATGACGGAGGCACCCAACTGGGCGCCGTTGATCTCAGTAAATACAGTTTTGATGAAATACTATTGTTCTCTGATGGCCTTTCCACATTTGGCAGGCAGGACATGACCGTTGGGAAGTCACCGGTTACTTGTATCACTACTTCTCCATCCGCGAATTATTCTTACCTGAAGTATATAGCTCAGCAAAGTCATGGAAGTTTTATTGACCTGGGAAAATCAGAAACAGCAACCGCCTTAAAGGATCTGGATGGTCAGTCATTACAAATCATCAATATCACCTGCAAAGAATCTCAGATCAGCGATCTCGTTACACAAATCACCCCGGTAAGTAATACAGGCCTTTCCTTCGTCGGCAAATTAAAAACTCCTTCCGCTGATATTACAATAGAACTTGGCTTTGGCAACGAAGTAGTAACTACGAAAACCTATACGATTACGAAAAGCAATCATAGCGATTATGACCAGGTAAAACGTATATGGTCTTCGATGATGATCAACCGGCTGGACATGGAGTATGAAAAAAATAAAGAGGCCATTACTGCACTTGGAAAGAAGTTTTCTATCGTTACACAAAATACATCGTTGATCGTATTGGACAGGGTGGAAGATTATGCAGAGCATGAAATAGTACCTCCGGCTGAATTACAAAAAGAATACTATGCTTTGCTGAAAGAAAAACAGGGTGCAGAAAAGGATAAAAAAGAAACAGCTTTTACAGAAGCATTGGATGCTATGACAAGGCTGAAAGAATGGTGGAATACAGATTATACAATAATGAAAAAACAAGACATTCCAACCATTCAGAGGGAAAGACTTACGCCTCCGGTAATTGTTATTGACGCAAATATTTCAATGCCTGCAGATGCCTTAGCAGTAGCTGATTCAACCAGAATACAAAGTTTTGCATACTCCCAGGCAGCACCACAAATAAGGGAAATGAGATTGCAAGACATACCACAAGAAGGTGAAATGCATTTAGAGGAAATGAAAGCCAGTTTTATTGAAATTGATGCTGTCGGTATTACTGACAAACCAGATAGGGAAAAGAATCTGACCAATTCCGTTAACTCAGCCCTTGAACTCAATGAATGGAAGTCAGATGCTACTTATCTAAAAACACTGGAACAAACAGCTACCAAAGAGAGATTCAGCAAGTACCTGTCATTAAAAAAACAATACAGCAACCAGCCTTCTTTCTTTGTAGATGCAGCCAGGTTCTTTATTGAAAAAAATGAAAAGCAAACCGGCATACAGGTATTGTCCAATGTAGCTGAAATGAAACTGGAAGATGCGGAACTGTTACGGATTGTTGCGAATCAATTAATGGATGCAGGAGAAAAAGATTTAGCTATTGAAACATTTGAACAAATCCTGGAAATGAAAGAAGAGGACCCGCAGTCTTTCCGCGACCTGGCGCTGGCTTACAATGAAACGGGTGAGTACAACAAGTCCATTGAACTTTTATACAAACTTGTACTCGGCACATGGGATGAACGCTTTGGAGATGTAAAAGCTATTGCATTAAATGAAATGAATGCTATCATCAGTGCGCATAATGGTCTGGTCAGCAAAGCTGGTATTGATCAGCGTTTTATTTATGCCATGCCGGTGGATGTCCGTATCGTTATCGGTTGGAATACTGACAACTCAGATATTGATCTGTGGGTAACCGATCCAAGAAAAGAAAAATGTTTTTATGAACACACTGAAACTGAAATCGGCGGAAAGATATCAAGAGACGTAACACAGGGATATGGCCCGGAAGAATTCTTATTAAAAAAAGCATTGAACGGTAATTATACCATTGATGTAAACTTATACGGTGATAGCCGCCAGACACTAGGCGGGCCTATCGCTATTAAGGCCGACCTGTTCACAGATTTCGGCAAGCCGACGCAAAAAAGAAAAACGATCAACCTGAGAGTGACAACCGACAAAGAAGTGATCAACCTTGGCTCATTGAAATTTGGCAGCTGATATCAGATCTTTTGAAGATTCTTAACGGTCAGTTCATTTTCAATATTACCTGTGTTTAATGTAGTCGCCGGTTCAAACAACATGATCTCCACTTCTTCTTTAGCCACAGGTTTGTGTTCAACGCCTCTTGGCATAATTAGAAATTCCCTGGCATTTACGGTGATCGTCCGGTCACGCATCTGCATATCAAAACTTCCTTTTACCACATAAAAGAGTTCATCTTCATGGTCGTGGTGATGCCATACAAATTCTCCTTTAAATTTTACCAGCTTTACCTGCTGGCCATTTAGTTCACCGGCGATACGGGGATTGAAATAATCACTGAAAACAGATAACTTCTCCGCAAGATTTACTTTTTCCATAGTATAAATTATAATTCCCGCAAAGTTCACAAAAAAGAGTTTATTATGATTTCTCCTTTGCGGGAAAGTAGTTATCACGGCTTCTAATGCCGATATAACAGTTTTTTTATGTTTAAAAACCAGTATGCAGAAGCTATAGCGATTTTTAACAGAATAAATTAAATAATTATGACCCCGGAAATTTCCGGGACGAAAATCGGTCTAATTTTATTGCTCCTTTAAATGCGCCATACTTTTACACCCATATTATTCTTTGGGGCATTGATGCTCGCTGGCTGTGCTGCCACCAATGATCCGTACAAAAACAAGATCAGGCTTTTTCAAAAAGGAAAAATAAAAGAAGATACAAGCTATGTTTACCATCTGCCATACGAAGAAGGAAAATCATACCGCCTGATACAGGGTTATTTCAGCGCCTTTTCACATAAGAACAGGGCGGCGCTGGATTTTAAAATGAAAAGGGGAACAACTATCTATGCCGCAAGAGAAGGAGTGGTGATAAGAGTAAAAGAAGACGGCGATCGCGGAGGATGGAATAAAAAGTACAGACCTTATGGAAACAATATCGTTATTCAGCACCCGGACGGATCAAGAGGAGGTTACTGGCATTTACAGAAAGATGGTGCATTAGTAAATGTGGGTGATACGGTGAAAACCGGCCAGGCTATTGCATTAAGCGGTAAAACAGGTTATGCGGCAGTGCCGCATCTCCATTTCATGGTATGGACCAATTATAATGATCAATGGCAGCAGGTGCCCACAAGGTTTCAAACAAGAAACGGGGCAAGATACCTGCGGCCATGGAAGAAATACCGCTAGCTTACTAATACCCCTGATCAATCAGGCAACCTTATTTTGCTTTACTTCATAACCTGCCTGCCTTTCTTTTTCCAGGCGGTTCCCGGTACGCAAAATTTCGTCATTCAGTTTAGTATAAGACGGGGCTGCCAGGCCTTCTTACTGCAACTGCATCAATATTTCTTTATTAAGCTGGTTCAGTTCCCACTTCATCAGCAGGCCGGGGTTATACCGGAAGCAAACAATATTCAGACTCACCGGCGCTATTAACTCAAGGCAGGCTTCCCTTTGGATAAGGTTTTGTAAATAACCGGCCTGTTGCAGGTTAAAGCAAACCCCGTAAGGTTTGCTTTTTTATTTTATGTTTACAGTAAAACAACAACTTGTCTTTACAGGAAATATACCAGCAGTTCATTGACGGGATGCAAAAAACCACATGGTTAGAATATATTGCTGTATTCTCAGGCATTGCCAGTGTCTGGTTCAGTCGTATTGAAAACATACTTGTTTATCCGGTCGGGTTAATTAATACACTCATCTACATTTATCTCAGTTTCAAATATCACTTGCCGGGTGAGGCAAGTGTGAATTTTTATTATACCGTAATGAGTTTATATGGCTGGTATATGTGGATACAAAAAAACAAGCAACATCAAAAAGTTCTTCAGATAAGTTATTCAAATAAGACAATGTGGTTGTACCAGTTACTTTTTTTCCTTTTCTTTTATACTGTTATTTATTTCTCACTCATATACCTGAAAAAGGAATTCTTTGAAGGTGCCATTCCCTGGGCAGACGCTTTTGCCTCTGCCACAGCTTTTACTGGTATGTGGTTAATGACAAGAAAGAAAGTCGAAAGCTGGTATTGGTGGGTAGCGACCAACATTTCTTCAATTCCCCTTTATTTCGTTAAGGGGTTAGTATTTACCAGTGTTTATTATCTGGTTCTGCTGGTATTTGCTTTCTGGGGGTTGGCTGAATGGAAGAAAAGGGCTGGCCAGCAAAAAAACATTCTTTCATGAAGAAAGGATTTGTTCTGGGAAAGTTTATGCCTTTGCATAAAGGTCATCTTGCTTTGATTGATCTTGCCTATCAGCATTGTGATAAATTATATATTGTCTTTTGCTATACGGAAAACGAACCCATTCCCGGCATAATCCGTAAACAATGGCTTTCTACAGAAATGGAAAGATATCCCAATGCTGATATTGTTTTCTTTCAATATGACGAAACGGAATTACCTAGCACATCTGAATCATCCAGGCAAGTATCTGAAGTTTGGGCGCATGCTCTAAAAAAAATTGTTCCGGATGCTAATGTGTTATTCACTTCTGAGCCTTATGGTGATTATGTTGCTGAGGTTATGAATATAGAGCACATTATGTTTGACGAAAAAAGAAATGCTTACCCGGTATCTGCCACTAAAATAAGAGCTCAGCCTTTACTATACTGGAACATGATTACAGACAGTGCAAAACCCTATTTTGTTCAAAAAGTTGTTTTAGTTGGTACTGAATCTACCGGCAAAACGACACTTGCTCAAAAACTTGCCAATTATTACAGTACTGTTTTTGTCCCTGAAATGGCAAGAGAAGTCGTCGAAAAGACGGAAGAATGTACTTATGATGATCTCGTGAAAATTGCCACACTGCATGCAAACACCATACTTAATAAAATACCGGAAGCCAATAAACTCCTCTTTGTTGACACAGATATTACGATCACAAAGTCTTATTCTGAATTCTTATTTAACAAAAAATTTTCTGTGGCGGCCTGGATCGAAGAAGTTAACCGTTTTGATCTGTATCTTTTTCTTGAACCTGATTGTGATTATGTTCAGGATGGTACCAGGCTTTCAGAAACTGAAAGAGCCCGGTTAAGTGATCATCATAAAGCTGCTTTTAAGAATACAGGATTATCTTTCATATCAATAAATGGTAACTGGGAAGAACGATTTCAACAAGCAAAGCAAATAATAGAACAACGATTCCTTATATAAAAAAGGTGGCTGCCTCCTGGCAACCACCTTTGGTCTGTTAAATGAATAACCACTTTAACTCACCGTGATCTCCTGGCTTGCTGATTCCTTGCCCGCTAAAACCGGCAATGAAACCTGCAGCACACCATCCACATACTTCGCACTGATCTTAGTGGCATCAATACTGTCGTCGAGTGTAAATGTTCTTACAAAACCACCACGGCTGTATTCCCGCATCACCCAGTCAAACCGGGGAAATCCTTCAGGCGGCGTGTAGGTAATCATTAGCTCATTACCCTTTACACCAAGATTGAAATTCTCTTTGATGCGGCCCGGGGCGAAGACCAGCATTTCAAAACTGGTTTCCGTTTTGTAAATGTTTACGGCAGCTCTTTGCATTGATCGGATGAACAGGTGCCGGTTCCTGCTTCCGGAGTAATTGCCTTTTGCGGCACATGACTGATTGTAGTTCATGTCTCTTTGTTTTAAAGATTAAAAAATAAATATCACTATACCAACAACTGCCGGTTGCAAAATGTTCAATCATCACTCCTCCATCGTAACTTAGGCATATGCTAAAAAAGATCGTCATCATAGGGCCTGAAAGTACAGGGAAGAGTACCTTGTGCAATCAATTAGCACAACATTATGAAACAACATGGTGCCCGGAGTTTGCAAGAGAATACCTGCTGATCAACGGGACGGATTATGAATTCAGCGACCTGCTGACTATCGCCGGGGGGCAGCTCGCATTAGAAGATGAATACAGTTCCAGGCTGGAAAAACAATCGCTTTCATTTCTCGAAGAAGGCGGTCATATTCCATTGTTCATTGACACGGATATGTATGTGATGAAAGTCTGGTGCGAATTTGTTTTTGGTAAATGCCACCGCTTTGTACTTGACGAAATAGTCAAAAGAAATTATGATCTCTATTTATTATGTAATACTGATCTGCCATGGGTAAAAGATGAACTGCGTGAATATCCCGACCTGGTCAGCCGCAGGAAATTGTATAGCATGTATAAGGATATAATGACCAACCAACCTGTTCCGTGGGTGGATATAAGCGGCAACTACGAAGAGCGTTTGCAAAAAGCCATTATTGCCGTAGATAAGCTGCTGGAATAATTGTTGGTATTTTCGCGTCTGCGCATGAAACAATTTTTTTCAAAACATCACCGTCTTCTTTTCTATACAGCATGGATAGCGCTGGGTTTACTGCAATCCCGGTTTACCGAACTGCAGGATGATGAAGCTTACTACTGGGTATATTCCAAATTTTTTGACTGGGGTTATTTTGATCATCCGCCCATGACGGGGCTGCTGATAAAAATCGGTTATGCCATTTTCCCGAACGAGCTTGGTGTCCGGCTTTTCCCTTTATTGCTGAATGTTCTTTCTCTTGTGATCATTGAAAAACTGTTCACTAATAAAAAGCCGTTGTTGTTCTACGCGATCGCTTTATCCATCGCCGTATTGCAACTGAGTGGTTTTGCAGCCGTACCTGATATCCCTCTCATATTTTTTACCGCTCTGTTCTTCTGGTGTTACAAAAAATTTATTGGCAATTATTCATTACTTAACAGCTTACTGCTTGGTATTTCTATCGCCTTATTGTTTTACAGTAAATATCACGCGGTATTGATCGTTTTGTTCACCCTGCTATCCAACCTGAAGCTATTCACAAAATACCAGGCATGGCTGGCTGTCATTATTGCCTTATTATTATTCGCACCGCATCTCTGGTGGCAATACCAGCATGACTGGGTGAGCTTCCGGTATCATTTATTTGAAAGCAATGTAAACGCTTATAAATTTTCTTTTACGTCAGAATATATTCTTGGCCAACTATTGCTGCCGGGTCCCATCGCAGGATTTATTTTATTACCCGCCGCTTTTTTATACCAATACAAAAACGATACGGAAAAAGCGTTGCGTTATACTTTAATTGGTATCTATGTATTCTTTCTTCTCAGTTCCTTCCGGGGAAAAGTAGAGGGCAACTGGACCTCCCCGGTGCTGGTTTCATTAATAGTACTTTCGCACCAGTACATCAATGAAAAAATAAAGTGGGAAAAAATCCTTTATCGCTTATTACCTGTAACACTTGTATTGGTTCTGTTTGCCAGGATCATTATGATCGCGGATGTATTGCCGGTAAAAGAAATTCAAACCCGCTACCATGCCTGGAAAGAATGGCCGCGGCAAATGAAAGAAAAGACAAAAGGATTGCCAGTTGTGTTCAGCAATTCATACCAGAGGGCTTCTAAATACTGGTTCTATTCAGGACAAACTACTTACTCGCAGAACTGGTACCGGGAAAGAAGAAACAATTATAACTTCTGGCCTATTGAAGATTCCCTGCTGGGCAAGCCCGTTTACTTTTTAGACAAGCACCTGCTGTACCGGTTTCCCGACTCATTGAAAACGCCGATCGGTGAAATAGGTTACATGTATGATTCATCTTTAACCTCTTTTGCCAAAATAAAAATTGTTGTCACTCCTAAAGAACTAAATGTAAAAGAAGGAGAAACAATTACGTTGAATTGCCGTTTTGAAATCCCGGAACATTATTCATCGTTTATCCGTTTACACGATATTATAAACGATACAACAAGAGTGGGGCTGTTTAAAGGACAGGAATGGCTAAAGGATATTTTTACCGGGCTTTCTTTAAAACAAATGAATGAAAAAAGAGAAACGTTTTTAAAGATGGATCCCGCACTGCCGAAAGGCAAATATTATTTACGCTTTGCTATTAACTATGGCCATAATAATCCCACGCATAACAGTGATAAAATAGAACTGGTGATCGAATAATAATTATTTTTTACTCCCGATCACTTTCTGCACATCAGGATCAGGTTCCAGGAAACCCATTTGCTGCATCACCCACCGGGAACGGGATAAAACATACCGGGAGGGAGGTTTGACTTTGTAACGCTTTGGATTAGGTAAACAGGCGGTGATCATAGCGGCCTCCTGCCTGGTTAAGTTTTTTGCTGATTTATTAAAGTAATTGCGTGCCGCCGCTTCTATGCCAAAAATACCATCTCCCATTTCAATTACGTTAAGATACATTTCAAGTATCCTTTTCTTGCTCCAGACCAGTTCTATCATAAAAGTAAAATATACTTCGAAGCCTTTCCTGATAAAACTTTTTCCCTGCCAGAGAAAAACGTTTTTGGCTACCTGCTGGCTTATAGTACTCGCTCCGCGTACACGACCCGGTTTTTTTTCATTGTACTCCATTGCCTTTTTGATGCTTTTCCAGTCAAAACCATTGTGATCGGGAAACAACTGATCCTCTGAAGAAATAACGGCGAGTTTTGCATTATATGAAATATCATCCCGGTCCACATAGTCCCTCTTCAATCCATGCCCGGTAATCCAGCTGATGAATTGTGTCATCGTAATGGGCGGGTCTATCCATTTGAGTAAAAGGATATATACGAACTGCGCAATGAACAAAACGATAAATATCTTTTTTACCCAGCGCCATATTTTAGGAAATAGTCCTTTGGTTGTCATACTGTGCTGCAATATTAAACAACTAAATCAAAAAGATTTGAATGTCCGTTTGGGAATATGAAAATCCAGCACCTGTAAATGGAATTTTTTTCCGATCCTGAATTTTTTTCTTGGTATGCCCCTGATAGCCCTGCCGCCGAAATGTTTTACCAGCAAAGGACCAAAACCTATCACCGGTCCTGCAATAAGGGCTTCATCTTTATTATCCTTGTTATTAAGGGAAAGCCCGATGGACGTAAGTGCAGACCCTGCTCCAATCAGCAGCATCGTTTTTGCATCCGGTAAATGTTTCTTTGGTTTTCTTTTCAGCAATACTTCTTTTACAAAAGTTCGGTGAACCGGCTGGCCATTCAGAAATATGGTATCATTTCGTAACAATGTTATAGTTCCATAACGAATGCTCCCATCCTGCAGTTTAACATGTATAGCATCTCCTTCTGTGTATATTTTTTTCTTTTTAAATCCTTTTTTTACAAAAAGATAACCGGTTTGTGAAAACGAAAAGGAGGAAACCAGGAGCAATAAGAGAGTAATAAAAAAAAGCAGCCGGTTCATATAACCAAACTTACAAAACAAGCGCCTGCTAATTTGTTAAATCCGGGTTTTATAATCGTTTGCCATATACGATCAGGCCCCAGATAAGGGCAACGCCGAAAACAATTAATATAAGTCCGTTGATCCGGTTAAGGATATGAATATTGTGGGGGGTCAGCCGGTTGCGGATCTTACCGGCCAGGAAAACCTTCAGTATATCAGCGCCGAGCATCCAGACCAGGCAGGTAACAAATACGACGATACGTTGGTTGACGGTATGATTAATAACTGCGGTGGAGGCGTATATCCAGAAAATAAATACCGATGGGTTCAGTGTATTCATGACATACCCCGACAAAAACATTTTGGCATAATCTCTTTTCCGGAACGCGAAGACCTGCTGGCCGGTGTCATTTACTTTTACTTTTTTAAAAAAAAGAAAGAATATGCCCAGCGAAACAAGAAAGATACAGCCGCCGACCCCGATCTCTGTTTTGTAATTGCTGATACTATTGAAGAGTTCCGTAAAAATATTACTGATCAATACCAGTGTAATATCGCTGGCGGAAACACCCAGCACAAATGCCATACCTCCCTTATGCCCGTTATTTAAACTTTGCTTGATAATGGAAAATAGCACCGGTCCTACCGATATACTCAGCAGCAATCCGAATGTTAATCCTTTAAGCAGGGCCTCAAACATAATACATGCAAAGTTAGAAGTATAAAGCAGGAAAAGCCGTTACTGCTTCGTCGCTTAAATATTATTGAACCGGCAAAAGATCATAACCTGTAAAATCCCTTAGTTCACACCTCTCACTTTTAAATGCTTCCTGTCTCCAGAAATTTATTCCATTCTTCCAGCATCTTTCCCTTCATTACCCTTGGAAATTTATGCTGGCTGCCGATCTTGCCTTTCTGCTTCATGAACTGCATGAACTTTTGTTCAGGCAGTACTTCCAGGAACACTTCTTTTAAAGCGCTGTCTCTTTCTACAGCGTAATCATCATTGAGGTTCCTTATTATTTCATCAATTCTTTTACGCAGTTTTTCTGTATCTACTTTATCATCCGTAGCCACATACCATTTATGGGCAAAAAAAGTTCCATACGGAAATCCGACTACAGTATATTCAGGAATGCTGATATTAAGTTCTTCGCTTACAAGTTGAATGGCTTTGTTCATATTCTCCACACTCATGTGTTCGCCAACAAGGCTGAGAAAATGTTTTGTTCTCCCGGTGATCACCACTTCACCTTTTTCCAGGTCAACAAATTTTATTGTATCCCCCAGCAGGTACCGCCAACTGCCGGCATTCGTACTCATCAGTAAAGCATATTCTTTTGCCAGTTCTACCTCGTGTATCATTTTCGCTTCAGGGTCATCTATCATTTTTCCATCACTGTCAAAGTTCTTATCATCGAACGGTACAAACTCAAAGAAGATATTGTTATTAATAATAAGCTGCATGCCCCTGGCGTGTTCTCTTGTTCTGTAGCCGATAAATCCTTCACTGGACAGGTAATTTTCAATATATACTATCGGCTTGCCGAGTAATCTTTCAAATCCTTTTTTATACGGCTCAAATGAAACGCCGCCATGAACAAAAAAACTGAAGTTGGGCCATATCTCATGTATGTTCTTCACCTTGTAATGTTCCACTACCATCTCCATACACATCTGGCACCAGGCCGGTACACCCACGATATAACCAATATCCCATTCCCTTGCATGTTCAACGATCTCATGCAGCTTTTGATTCCAGTCCGACATAGCAGCAATCCGTCCACCGGGTTTATAAAAAGTCTGGAACCAGAAAGGCCTCTTCTTTGCCAATATACCACTAAGGTCTCCTGCATACCAGCCTGCTTTTCCTTTTTTAAGATCCGTAGCACCGCCAAGCATTAAAAAACCTTTTGCCATTGCCTTGCGGTTGGCATCTTCATAACCCAGCAAACTTATTAACTGGCGCAAATAGTTTACCGTATTGCTGCGTAAGAGTTCTTTGGTAACGGGAATATATTTACTTGCCGCTTCTGAAGTGCCGGAACTCAATGCATAGTATTTGATCTTGCCGGGCCATGTTACATCTGGTACACCTTCGAGTGTTTTCTTCCACCAGTTCTCATAGATCCTATTGTAATCATGTGTAGGCACCAGTTGCTGGAATTTTTTTCCGGGGTGCTGGCTAAGCAATATTTCATCAAAACGATATTGCTGCCCGAACTCAGTGAACCTTGCTTTTTTCAGCAGTTTTTTTAATACCCTTAGCTGCTGCCTTCTCGGATCGTTGGGCGGAATACGTAAAGCCGCCGCGATAGCCCTGGGTAATTTTATATCTATAATCGTTGCCATTGATCCGGAAAAGTTGGTTTTAAAATTACGCAATGTTAGAGGAAAACGGCGTGAATATATATAAGCGTCACTTTAATTTTGTCAGCTCCCAAGATTCCGGTATGTCTTTTTAATAAGTTTAAGGTCATTGACCGGCATATAGTCGCGGGCATACCAGTAATCCATCATCTGCAGGCTTTCAGCGGGTAGCTGTTGTTTTGCCAATACGGGTATCCCATTACAGGCAATAACAGCTTTTCGTAAATGTGGAAGGGCTTTTTCCTCTGCAGCATAACCTATCCATGTTTTTTTGCCCAATAATACTGCGAAGCAATTGCCGAAAAATGAAACCGGTTTTTTTATCATGATCAAATGAACCGGGAAGGTGATCAGTCCTGCAAAAGCAACGGATATATCCATCAGTCTTTTCAACCGCCGGTTATGAGGATCGCTTAGTTTAAACCCGTTTTCTTTTGAAACAAATTCTCCTGATGTATCTTTTGACTCACTGCCAACAATGCTAAAGCTGCCATTAGCATGAAATTTAACAGCGGTTTGTTTGGGTAATGAACCCATGGCCTCTATAATGTTACCGAACGAAAGCGTTCCTTCACAAAAGATCACCTCCCGGAAAGGAACCGCCCCGGACAATAATTGTATTTTTTTCCAGTGACCAATACCCAACTCATCATTCTCACTCACTGCTACCCTGCCCAGTACCCGTTCATGCAATCCTGCTTCTTTCATTAGTTGCAATGTCTTTTCATACTCCTGTTGTGATCCAACAATCAGTGTATTAGCATTATCTTCTTTAATATTGCCGCTACTAAGCACCCTTGTCTGAACCAGTATCCATCTTAGCAGGCTGATTAATATATATGCGAGTAAAGCCCCGAAAAGAATAATGCCCCGCGAAAAACGGTATTGCTCAGGTAACAATGCATACGCAGCCAGCAATACGACCGTTGCCACTAATGTTGAACTTACCAGTTCTGATCTTTTGTACCACCTGTCATACAACCCCGCGTAATACGAAGTGATCAGGTAAAAAATGGTAAATGCGGGAAAAGAGATCCACAGCAATTTGTTCTCATACTGAATATCAGGTCTTACATATTCGTTCCAGGTGTTTTTCATCAGCCAGAAGGAAAGTAAGATAAGACCGGCATCTATTAATGGCAACCCGATACTCCGTATAAAATTTCCAACAGCCGTCATAGCTGCGCGGAACCAGATGGCCAGGTATATCACGAAACCAAAAGTGCCGGCTTTACTTCCCCCATAATGCTTGCGTACAAAAATGCTCATGGCGTTATAAAACAGGCGAACATAATTCAGGCTTCCTTTGCGGGTACTCTCTCCCTTAAAATGAATAATACTGCTGCCTGAAAAATAGTAGTTTTTATACCCCTCTTTTTGTATCCGGTAACTGAGATCAACATCTTCACCATACATGAAAAAAATTTCTTCAAACCCACCCACTTTATCCAGCACTTCTTTTTTTATCATCATAAAGGCTCCTGCCAGTACATCTACTTCATGGTCTTCATTTTCATCAAGGTTCCCGAGATGATACTTTGAAAATATCTTTGAACGCGGAAACAACCGTGACAACCCGAACAATTTGAATAAGGATGTTTTGGGCGAAGGAAATGATCGTTTCGATTCTTTTAAAAAATGGCCGCTCCCATCCAGCATTTTTATTCCCAGCGCCCCGGCGTCCGGATGTGAATCAAAAAAGGCCATGCATTTTGTAAAACAATCCTCCGGTACGATCGTATCGGGGTTCAGGAACAGCACAAATTTTCCCGTTGACAGTTTTAGTCCCTGGTTACAGGCTTTTGCAAATCCTGTATTTTCATGATTGGCTGCAAAACGAATCGAAGGAAAATGGGGTTGCAAATAGTCAATACTGTTATCGGAAGAATTATTATCTATTACTATCACTTCCGCCCGGAATCCCGCTATTGCCTTTTGCACAGAACAAAGGCATTGCTCCAGGAAATGGCGAACATTATAGTTGACTATGACGATGGATAACTGCAATAAAGTAAAAAGTATAAAATACGAAGTACGAAGTTTTTGGGAACAGTGCAAAATAGGGATATCTCTCTGCGAAATCCGTTTAATCTGTGCAATCTGTGGTTATCTTTGCCCATGCTTAAAAATACCCTTATAGAGGCTACAGTAGCGGGTGCCGGCGAACTGAGCCACTTTTTTAACAGCACGTTCAAGATATCACATAAAGAAGGTGTCAACAACCTGGTGACTGAAGCAGATCATGCGGCAGAAAAGGCGATACTGGAGGTGATCAAATCTAAATTTCCCGATCATTACATACTAAGCGAGGAGAAAGGCGAGATCATACAGGATTCAGAATATAAATGGATCATTGACCCTATTGATGGCACGGTAAACTTTGCGCATGGCATTCCTATCTGCTGTGTGTCTGTTGCCATTGAGCAAAAGGGGGAAATCATCATGGGGGCGGTGTATAATCCTAACCTGAAAGAATTCTTTTTTGCTGAAAAAGGTAAAGGCGCTACGCTAAACGATACACCTGTTCATGTAAGCGACCAAACTGAAGTAATGAAGTCTTGCCTGGTAACAGGGTTTCCTTATACCTATATTAATATGCCTGATGGTCCCCTGGAAATATTTGAACGTTTTATTAGAAAGGGCGTGCCTGTTCGCCGTCTCGGCTCTGCCGCCATTGATCTTTGCTGGGTCGCTGCCGGCAGGTTTGACGGTTTTTATGAACATAAATTAGAAGCATGGGATAGCGCTGCCGGTTATTTAATGGTAGAAGAAGCGGGAGGAAAGGTTACAGACTTTACGGGTAATAAGTTTTCCGTTTACCAGCACCGGTTGCTGGCTACCAATGGAAAAATCCATGATGAAATGCTGAGAGTGATAAATGGCGGTACTCTTTAATATCATTATAAAAATTGTATGAAGCATTCTTTAAAAATAGTTGCTGTTATTTGCGGAGTTATGTTTTTATCCGGCTGCAACTACTTTACCTATACACCAAGGAGCAAAAAGAATATACAGAGAGAAAAGCCATCAGTAGTGTTGTTGAACAGGATCATTGAATTCCGGGAGGAATATAACTCCTGGCCTTTTTCAAAAGAAGAGTTTACCAGTAAAGGTTCAAAATACAAAGAGGCTTTTGCAGGCTTTCCTTATATGCAAATAACATTCAAAGTAATTGACAACAATACCATGAACTTTTCATTTTCTGAGCATGTAAAGGATATTCAAAACTACCAGGAAACAAGAAAAACCGATCTGAACAGCTATGGCGGGCAGGCCAGGTTTTATAAAGAAAAAGATAAATTTATCTGGAAACTAAAAATGTATTAATGCCTGAAAATAACAGAACAGAAATATCTTCTTTGGGTGAATTTGGTTTGATAGATCACTTAACTAAAAACATTGAAATACAAAATGCTTCCTCAGTCCTTGGCGTTGGCGATGATGCGGCGGTGATTGATCACTTCGGCAAGCAAACGGTTATTACTACTGATCTGCTGGTAGAAGGTGTTCACTTTGACCTGGCTTATACACCACTGAGACATCTTGGCTATAAAAGCGTGGTGGTAAACCTGAGCGATATTTATGCGATGAACGCGATACCCACACAAATCGTCATCGGCATCGGCTTCAGCAACCGTTTCAGCCTGGAAGCTATCAATGAATTTTATGAAGGCGTTTATGCTGCATGCGAAAAATATGGTGTGGACCTGGTGGGTGGTGATACTACTTCTTCTCAAAAGGGTTTTATCATTTCCATTACAGCTATCGGTGAGGTAACTCCTGATAACTATGTAAAAAGAAGCACGGCAAAAAAAGGAGACCTGCTTTGTGTCAGCGGTTATCTTGGCAGCGCTTATGTTGGCCTGTTGTTCCTGGAAAGGGAGAAAAAGATATTTATGGAAAGCCCGGGTGTACAACCCGACCTGGAAGGAGAATCGTATGTAATAGGAAGATTACTGAAACCGGAAGCCAGGAAGGATATTATAGAATTTTTTGCTCAAAAAGAGGTAACTCCTTCAGCGATGATAGACGTGAGTGACGGATTAAGCTCTGAGATACTGCATATATGCAAAGACAGTAACCTGGGCTGTTTATTGTATGAAGAAAAAATACCTATTGCGGAAGAAATGAAGAATGCCGCTTATAAATTTGAAATAGATCCTACGGCCTGTGCGTTAAGCGGGGGTGAAGATTATGAGCTGTTATTTACCATTCCTCAATCAGAATATGACAAACTGGTATTAAATGAAGAAATTAGTGTGATAGGATATATGACAGAGCCGGAACAGGGCGTTAATATCATTACAAAAGGGGGAGGCAAATACCCGGTGACTGCGCAGGGATGGAACCATTTGAAGCAATAGACAACCGGCAACAGGCAATTGATAATAAGCAAAAACTATTCATTTATACATAATGTTTTGCCAGTTACCCTTTGCTTATTGCCAATTAAAATAACAATATGCGGATACCGGCGGCTTTACTTTTCGTGGCGTTGATGACAGGATGCGGGATCGGCAAGTCCTCCTTTTCTCCCAACAAAAAATATTCACCGGAGCAGGTACAGAAAGATTATTATATATACCAGCAAGTACTGGAAGAGACACACCCCGGCCTGTATTGGTACACCAGCAAAGACAGCATGGATCATTATTTCAAATGGGGGCAGGAGCAATTGAAGGATTCAATGACTGAGCAGCAGTTTCGTAAAGTATTAAGCTATGTTACCGCGAAGATCAATTGCGGGCATACTTCTGTCAGGTCATCCAAAGCCTTTTCCAAGTACCAGGATACCGGTTCTATCAGAAGGATATTTCCGCTAAGTATGAAACTGTGGGATGACACTATGGTAGTAACCGCTAACCTCAACCGCAAAGATTCTTTACTAAAACGCGGAACTATTATAACAAAGATCAACGACAGAACAACCAAAGAAATTATTGATACATTATTTAATTTCATTTCTACGGATGGTTATAATGAAACACATAAGTTCCAGACCTTAAGCAACCGGGGTTACTTTGGCGCTTTATATTCCTCCCTGTTCGGTTTTTCCACCAAATATGATATTGAATTTACCGACAGCACCGGGCAAAAGAGAAAGACTACTATTCCTTTGTATTACCCGGCACAGGATACAGCCACCCGTGCTGCGATGATTCCCGTTACCCGTATGCCACAACCTTCCAGGAAAGAAAGAAAAAAGCAACAGCTAAATTCAGTACGGCTCCTGAAAATTGATTCTGTTAATCATACTGCTTTTATGGATCTTGGCTCTTTCGGCAAGGGTTATGGATTGAAAGGTTTTTTCCGCATGTCGTTTAAAGCGTTGCAAAAAAATAATATTGATCATTTCATTATTGATGTCCGCAGCAATGGCGGCGGCAGTGTGACCAATTCTACTTTCTTGACAAGGTTTATTACTGATCATGATTTTAAAGTAGGTGATTCATTGTATGCTATCACCAAACGAAAAAAATACAGCCGCTATATACAAAATGATTTTCTCAACCGCCTGTTCATGACCTTTTTTGCCCGGAAAAAGCGGGATGGTTTATATCATTTCGGTTATTTTGAAAAACATTATTTCAAACCAAAGAAAAAAAATCATTTTAATGGCAAGACCTATATCCTTACGGGGGGTAATTCTTTTTCCGCAACTACATTATTTGCAAGTTCTGTTATCAAACAGGACAACGTAACGGTGGTGGGAGAAGAAACGGGAGGCGGGGCTTATGGCAACAGTGCCTGGCTGATACCTGATGTTAAGTTGCCGGAGACGGGTGTTCGTTTTCGTTTGCCCCTGTTCAGGTTGGTGATAGATAAAAATTATCCAAAAACGGGAAAAGGCGTACAACCGGAAGTAGAATCAAAACCCAGTGTAGAAGCTATCCGTCGCGGTGCTGATTTTAAAGTAGAGAAAGTAATGGAACTGATAAAAGAAGATAAAGAAAGATCTAAAACAAACTAATACCGCCTGCATGGGTTTTCTGCTCCCCTTGGTTGCCATTTCTATTCATCATCATTCAATACCTGAAAATCATCCGCATCTTTCCAAAAAGGAAATTTTTCCCTTACTGTATCCAAATGGTTTTTATCCAATGTAACAGTAAAAATATCTTCCATCTCTTTTTTATGATATAAGGCTTCACCCATCGGGTCAATTACCATGCTTTCCCCGCTATACAAAATATTATTCCCGTCGCTGCCCACCCTGTTCACTCCCACAACATAACATTGATTCTCGATAGCTCTTGCCTGTAATAAAGTTTTCCATGCATGGATTCTTCGTTCAGGCCAGTTGGCTACATAGATCAGAATATCATACTCGGGTGATGCTATTCCTCCCTCTCCTTTGGATAGGGAATTGGAGGGTGAAGTTTGTCTTGCCCAAACAGGAAACCTGAGATCATAACATACCAGTAAATTTATCTTCCATCCTTTTACAGAAGCGATCAGCCGTTTTGTTCCTGCTGTAAAGTGTGCATCTTCTCCTGCATACGCAAACCGGTGCCGTTTATCATAAATACCAAACTGGCCATTGGGCAACATCCAGATAAGGCGGTTGAAATACTTCTCTTTTTCTTCAATAATTATACTGCCGGTAAGAATAATTTTTTTTGCTGCCGCGATTCTTTTCATCCATTGCACCGTTTCACCATCCATTGTTTCAGCCAGTTTTTCCGGTTGCATGCTAAAGCCTGTTGAAAACATTTCCGGTAATACAACTATCTCTGTTTTTGCCGGGATGTTATTGATTTTTTCTTCCAGCATTCGAAGATTGGCTGCTTTATCCTCCCAATGTAAATTTGTTTGCAGGGTTGTAATAGTGAGTGTTGACATTGCTATTATTTCTTAAGGAAGAATATTGGGTCAGTTTGAAATTTTAGTCTTTGACTCAAGGGCAATCGGAATAACATCAATTAATTCAAGAGATTTAACCATATCCTGAACGGTAGCTTTATACTTTAAGAAATGAGGCGTTTTGATATGTAATTGATAGGCGTCTTCATCTGCATATATTTCAAATACTGATATATGGGTAGGGTGTTCTTTTTCATAAACAGCATACAATATTATTACTCCCGGTTCCATCCGTACAGCAGCTTCGGCGTGTTCTTTAAGCGCAGCCTTATAGCTTTCCATCTTAATAGAATCAATAGTAAGTTTGGCAATCCGTATGTAGCCGGGGTTACTTTGTGCGAAGACATTTTCAGGCAAAATAAATGCTGCCATAATTATTATAATAATATATTGTAACCTCATTTTGTTAATGTCATTATGGTTATTCTATTTTCTCTTTAATAAACGAAATGAAGGTAAAATTAGTTGTATTTAGATAAATTGGTAATTTCGGTAATATAAAAACACTGTTGTTGCAGCAAGACTTTTGGATTAACCGAAATAATTTGAACACTTAATGACAAGAAAACGAACAAACTCCAACCTCCCAACTTATGATCAATTAATCATTCCGACAGTTAAAGCGCTTTTAGAGTTAGGCGGCTCAGGAACAGTTGAAGAAATTAATAATAAAGTTTACGAAATTGTTCAACTACCCGACGATATTTTACAAATTCCACACGGACAAGATGGTTCAGTAAATGAAATTGACAACCGACTTACGTGGAGTAGAACGTATTTGAAAAAGTTTGGGCTTCTTGAGAATTCAGCAAGGGGAGTTTGGGCATTATTAAAAGCGGATATTGATATTGACTCGCTTGATCCTGAACATATAAAACGAACAGTAAAAGAACAGGCAAGACCATTAGCACAGAAAAAAAATAATCCAAAACAAATAGAAAAAGAAATTGAGGAAGAAGTAGAAAATATTGAAGAATGGAGGGAACAATTATTGAACATCCTTTATAATGTTCCTCCTGCTGCTTTTGAACGACTTGCTCAAAGAATATTAAGAGAAAGCGGGTTTTTCCAGGTTGAGGTGACTGGTAAAACAGGTGATGGCGGTATTGACGGAAAGGGGATAGTAAGGGTTAGCGGGCTTTTAAGTTTCCACGTTATTTTTCAATGCAAAAGGTATAAAGGCTCGGTAACTCCAAGTCAAATAAGAGATTTTCGGGGCGCAATGCAAGGACGGGCTGACAAGGGCCTTTTTATTACAACAGGAAAATTTACAAGAGACGCATTGAAGGAAGCTACAAGGGATGGTGCCCCTCCCATTGATTTAATTGATGGAGAGCTGTTGTGTGATAAATTAAAAGAATTGAAGTTAGGCGTGGAGACAAAAATGACAGAAACAATTGAAATAAAAAATGATTGGTTTCAAAATCTTTGAAGCTTTGCCCAATGGAAACCTACGCATTAACATTAGCTTTCGTTTTCCCAATAAAGATTTGATACTAAAATTTCTCATAGATAAAAATCAACAATGAACCAACAAGAACTGATTATTAAAATGGCGCTTGACGCCTGGAATATATATGTAAGCAGAACTGATAAGCTGTTTAACGAACTGACAGATGAACAGCTTGCCAGCGAGGTAGCGCCGGGGAGAAATACAGGCATATATCTTTTAGGGCACCTGGCAGCAGTTCATGATGCCATGCTTCCGTTATTTAGTTTAGGCGAAAGATTATACCCGCAGCTAGAAGAAATATTTAAAAAAGTCCGGACAGGTAGGGGCTGGAAAAACCAGCGATAAAAGACTTAAGAAATTACTGGTTGGAAGTGAATAAAAAATTATCTCAGCATTTTAACCGGTTTACCACTGACGAATGGTTTCAAAAACATACCGCTGTTTCTGCAGAAGATTTTGCAAAGGAGCCACACAGGAACAAACTAAATGTACTTATGAACAGGACGAATCATCTGGCTAATCATCTGGGACAACTGGTGTTTTTAAAAATCAAGCCCCGTTAACCATTAATGTTGAACAAATTCTTATGCAGGTGGATGGCAAAATTCATTGACACAGAAGGAAACCTTGTTTGTGCCATACAATCCAACAATAGTGCAAGATGACAAAATCTAAAGCGATACATCCTGATTTTCTTTTCCTTTTGGAATTTAAAGAGCAAAAAATAATTGCACTGTTTAAAGACCTGAGAGAATACATACTCGAAATTTATCCCGGTAGTAACGAGTTGTTGTACCATACTCACGCTTTAACAACAGTATTTTCCATTTCAGATAAACTGTCTGATGCATTTTGTATGCTACCCATCTATACTAACCACCTGAACTTAGGTTTCAATAAAGGGACATTGATCAGTGACCCTCATAAATTATTGGCAGGTACAGGAAACCTGATACGACACATCCCTGTTGACACGCCGGCTGACTATAGAAACAAAAAAGTTAAAGACCTGATTAAGTCAGCGGCGGACTTTGCTATTAAAGATATGGACCACCCAACTACATCAATTGGCAAGACAATTTCAAAGATTAAAAAGAAATGAGGTGGAATTAGCATTCCATCTTATCCCGTTAGTAATGATACCATTGCCACAACGAAGCAGATACAAGGCCCAGGGTATGTTGTTCCACCTTTTCAGATAACACCATACTGTTCACAGCATGAAACAACCTGTTGACAACTTGGTTTGATATTCTTTGTGCATGGTTTGCTTGTTCCCATATACTGACCAGACGGCTTTTTATAAGCTCATCACGATGTTGTGCAAATATCCGGGGATCTTCTGCAGCAGCCAGTTGAAGGAATAAATTCCATCGTCCTGCTTCCAGGTCAATCCATATATCCTTCGCGTCATCAATCAGCCAGTAACAATATCCAATAGCTTTCCCGATGGAACGCGCATTTTTTATGAGTACCGGGTCATGCGTATCAGTCATAAGGACCGTGTATTCAGCCATTACTCTAAAAGGTTCAGCAGATTTAAGATAAAGCGCTTTCCTGATTTTTTTCAGATCAGTATCAGCAGATAGCCCTTCTTTTGAAACAAAATCTTCTGCTTCAAATAGCTGCTTCATCACTTTAAAAAGCGAACCTGTTTTAGGATACCCACCTTTCTTTACTCCGGCTATTTTTAAATCATTCAGCACGCTGTCTGCCAAATGGCTCAGTAATTCTTCCGCAGGTGTTAATGGACGGGTACCAGGATAACCTGCTTTGATAAAGGGTTGAAATACTTCCAGGGAACTTACACTGCTTATTCCTTCCAGTTCATCACATGTATAATCAAACAAGCTGATGCCCAGATTAAAACGGCCGCACCAGTCGGATGCATTGCTCGTTTGGGCAACTGTTAACCCAAGCATCTCACTGAAAACTTTACCAACCAGTACGCCAAATCCATATACAGAGCGAAGCTGGTTGGCATGCAAACCCGGTGAAATAACAGTTGACTGGTTCATCCAGTCATTTTTGAAATCTCCGTGCTCGCGGATATCAATATATTCGGCTATAAATCCCTGGTGATGCGGTAATCCCGCCCTTTGCCAGGTTTCAAAAAAAATAGTTCCGAAGTGGTTTTGCCAATCCATTAAATCATATTGATTTATTTCGGTATCCTCCATATCCTTTATGTTTTTTTCCATTCAAAAACAGGTCAATCATTTAATAAAGGATCTTGTGTTTCTGTTTGCCGCCAGCAAGCAAGGGCATAGCAGGCTATGGCTGTAGCAAATAGTCCATCTTTATCTTCAATCAAAGAATTTCCTCCTCCATCAGCATTATTCCATGATATAACCTGGTTGGGGTCCATCACATAAGGAGCTGGAATGCGCAGGATATAATCACCGGCCCAGCCACCATTATCCTGTTGTGCCTGAAGTAATGCATTACCGCATAAAGTTCTTTCCCGGTGATGGCCCGTGTAAGATAAATGCGCAAATGATTCCAGGGCCAGCGCAGTAGTAAAAGGATCCTGGTTTGCTGATGAAACAAGACCAAATCCGCCGCCTGCCAGTTGTTCACGAACAAGCGCTCCTGCCATCAACCCTGCACGATCTTTTGGTAAGCGATTTTTATATAGTGATAGTACACGTAATAATAGAGTGGTTGTATAATGCGGGCTACGCCACCAGTAAGAATTGATGAACCCTTCGTTTGTTTGCTGCCCTATTAACGAGCTTATTATTCCCGGAACTTTTTCGCTTTTAAGATCGGCAAGCACGGTAGCAATGGAAACATCGGGATGAGAAGACGTCCAGCCGGCTATAAATTCATCGGCAGGCGCTGAAATAAATTCACGGATACCTGAATCGGTTCTGTATGTTGAAACCCCGCTGCCAGTAAAATGGCTCCACAAAAACGCTTTGGCTTTCTCAAGAGCTGAACCTGTTAATTGGTTACAAGATTGCAATGCCATTAAACACCATGCAGTGGAATCCGCATCGGGAGGAACCAGGCTGCTATATGACCAGCCACCGGCAGGATGGCGGGATGTTAATAGAAAATTTTGTGCATCACTGATTACATTCTTTTGTTCACTGAGACTGGAAATATGAGCTAACACAAAACCGGTCACCCAAATATCAGATTCGCCTGCCAGCGTGGGGAAACCTCGCCACCTCCCGTTTATCATTAGCGATAAAAGATATTTTATTCCCTTTTCAATTGCATGGTTTATACCTTTACTGTCAAATTTTTGTGCCGGATACATCCTGCACTAGTTACAAAAAAGTTTAGACATATCTTCTGCCAGGATAAAACATTTTATGAAGCATGGTTCTCCGGTGGAATATTGAATCCTGATACAATCTTTAGCAAATTCAAATCATCGTTACGGCTGTAAAAGAAATTTATTATAACGAAAGCGCTTGTTCTTTAAAACTATTTATTTACATTACATATGTATTGATGCAACCAATGCGTTTCCCCTACCCAATTAAAATACGTCTGCTATAATAAATCCTGCCGGTGCGGATAGAATGTAAATAGGCTTTGATACCCTTATTCGGAATTGACAAATTGCTAAGAAGCAGGTAAAGAAATTTGTACTGATACTAAAATTCATTTGATCAGGATATGATCAAACACATGAACAATTTTATCTAACCAACTAAAATTTACAAACATGGCCGATATCATCATCACAATCACCCACGGTGATCCAGCTACAGGAATTTTAACAATGACCAACGGGCCAACAACCAATGTTGACCAGGGCGACCAGGTAACCTGGGTAATAGCAGCGGGTTCAGGTGTCGCAGCCATTACAGGAATCGTTGAAAAACCGATGTCTTTTGATTTGTTCAATCCCGATCCAAAACAACTTCCCAACTCTACCAGCTGGCAGGGTACAGTAAATCCAAATATTGGGGATGGCCAGGAAGAAACCTATTCAATCAATTGGACAACGGCCGGCACAGGGTGGCTGGGCAAAGATGGTGCAGGTCAGCCGAAAAGTTTCGACCCCAAAATTCAGATAAAAGCATAAAATAGTAGTATGTCCATTAAGAAAAAAGCTTATTATTTATTGATAGGCTTTTTTTGTTTTATTGTTCATTCTGTTGCCGGCCAGGACCAGCAACAGGCAGATAGTCTGAAGAAGATTTATCAGCAGGATATTCTTGCTGATTCTGTAAAGTTAGAATTACTCAACAACTTATCTTTTAACGAGGTAAATGACCTCAAACTGGCATTACAATATGCAGAAGAACTGATAAGCCTCTCTGAACGACTTGGAAACAATTTATACCTGCACAGGGGATATTTTCAAAAGGGAAATAAAAAAAGATTAATGGGTGATCTTGAAGAGGCGTTAGATGCTTATTTCAAAAGCGGGGAAGCTGCGAGGAAAGCGAATTCCTTTAAAGGCGAAGGAAACACCAATGTAGCTATTGCTGATATTTATTCCATCTCCAATAATCATCCGAATGCAAAGCTATACTACTATAAAGCGATCGCTATTTTGCGAAAATCCAATGACTCCATTGCCCTGGCCTCCGCTATTTCTAATGCTGGTGATGAATTCCTCAATACCGGTGATTACGATTCGGCGCTCTTGTATTTCAGAGAATCCGGATTGATATTTGAAAAAGTCAATTACCTGATTGGCAAAGCCTACAGTCTCGGCAATATCGGAATGGTGTATGCTAATACCGGGCAAAGCAGTCTGGCAGAAAAAAACATAAATGAAGCAATAAAGATCCTGGAAGAAGCAGAAGATTATTATCCCATCTGTGTTTATCTCATTTCTATGTCTGATATCTATCTTCAAAAAGGGGATGATCGTACTGCGTTGAACTATGCCATGCGAAGCCTGCAACTGGCGCAGCAATATGGATTGAAAGACCAGATCAGTGATGCTAATCTTAAACTTTCGGAATTGTATGAAAGAGCCGGCAATACGGGAGAGTCGTTCAAATATTACAAGAATTATATTACCTACAGGGACAGCGTTAATAATATCAAGTCTGTACAGAAAATGGCTGATCTGCGTACCGATTTCGAAGTGTCTAAAAAGCAGACGGAAGTGGACCTGCTGAACCAGCAAAAACGAAACCAGCGGATCATGGTTGTTTCTCTTTTCATTATTCTTGGTCTGACCATCGTTATACTGGGCACCCTATACTGGTATTTCAGAAACATTTCAAGAGAGAAGAAAATATCGGAGGGACTTTTGCTCAATATCCTGCCTGCGGAAACGGCCAGGGAATTAAAACGAAACGGTAAAGTAGATGCTGTAAAATTTGACGAGGTGACTGTATTGTTTACTGATTTTGTAGCATTTTCCAAGTTAGCCGAACACGTAGAACCGGTACAATTAGTAAAGAGTATTGACTTTTATTTCAAAGGATTTGATGAGATCACTACGAAATATGGGCTGGAGAAAATTAAAACAATTGGCGATTCTTACATGTGCGCCTGCGGCCTGCCCACAGCCAATCCAACGCATGCAAGAAACGTGATCATTGCCGCAAAGGAAATGATTGACCTGGTGAAACATGCCATGAACGCGGAAGATGGCCTGAGTCATTTTGATATCAGGATCGGCGTACACACCGGCCCCGTTGTAGCAGGTATTGTCGGAATAAAGAAATGGCAGTATGACATCTGGGGAGATACCGTAAACATAGCTTCACGTATGGAATCAAAGTCAGACCCGGGAAGAATTAATTTATCCGAAATCACTTACCAGGAAATCAAAGATGAATTTCCCTGTGAATACAGGGGAGAAATTGAAGTAAAAAACCGGGGGCCATTGAAGATGTATTTCCTGGCTTCTTAAATGAGCAGATGTAATATTTATTTACCAAATTTCTTATTTCTCTTCAAACAACCCATCATTCCCCTTCCGCCATTAATAAAAAAGGGCATCTCTTTTGTATAAATTGATGAAACTCTTTTTATGAAATATATTTTTACACGCTTTCTCTGTTGTCTTTTTTTGTCAATTTACCTCTTACCCTTATCAGCCCAGCCTATTATAACTTATACTGATTTTATTACAAGTGGATTAAATTCTCCCATAGAACTGGTAAATGCCGGTGATGGCTCCGGTCGTTTGTTTATTGCGGAACAAGGAGGAACTATCAGGGTGCGGGTAAGCGGCAATGCTGTGTTAGGTACTCCTTTCTTAACTATCCCTTCATCCACAGTTTTATCAGGTGGTGAACAGGGTCTGCTAAGCCTGGCTTTTCATCCTGATTATGAAACCAATGGATATTTTTATGTGTATTATACCCGAACCGGTGACGGCGCTATTGTCATTGCACGTTATAGTAATCCTACACCCTCTGATAATGTTGCAGAAGGTGCCGGTACTGTTCTCCTGGTAATCCCGCATCCGGGACAAACCAATCACAATGGCGGGCACTTACATTTTCGTGTTGAAGGCGGCATTAATTATTTATATTTTGCTACCGGCGATGGCGGAGGTGGTAATGATCCGGGCAATAATGCCCAGAATGATGCTTCACAACTGGGGAAAATAATCCGCATAAATGTGGATCTTCCTCTACCGATAACACCGGAGATCTATGCGAAAGGCCTGCGAAATCCTTTTCGCTGGAGTTTTGATCGCTTAACAGGTAATATGTGGATAGGCGATGTAGGTCAGAGTATAAAAGAGGAAATTGATTTCTTGCCAGCATCCGCCCTGCCCGGCGCTAATTTTGGATGGCGTTGTTTTGAAGGAACTGTTCAAAACACCAATGTACCGTCTTGTAATCCTACTGGAAAGATTCCTCCCGTATTTGAATATAATAATTCTTCTCCAAGCGCTGTAACAGGTGGCTATGTTTACCGTGGAGTTATTAATAGCGCTTTGTATGGCTATTATATCGCTTCGGATTTTTATTCAGGCCAGTTATGGATATTAAAACCCGATGGAACCGTTGACCGCACACAAACGAATCTTGAGGCTTTTATTGCTGCGTATGGTGAAGATGAAGCCGGAGAATTATACGCTGTTTCAATGGGCGGAACTATTTTCAGTATTTCCGCGGCTGGCAACAGTACGCTGCCTGTAACATTACTAAATTTTTCAGCCAGGCAATTTTCGGGTTATAATGAGCTAAGATGGTCAACGTCGTTTGAACAAAATGCAGATAAATATATAATTGAATACAGTACAGACGGCAGCAGCTATGCAGTAGCGGGAGAAGTGGCAGCCAGGAACAATTCTTCCGGGTCTGATTATAGTTACCGGCACACTGGTATCGGCACAGGAAAAATATTTTACCGTTTACTGATACGTGATTTGGATGCCAGTTCACGTTATTCTTCCATAATAGCGGTCGGTGGCAAAAATAACGGCGACGTAAAATTATATGCTACCGTATTAAGGAATAACACGCTGGAACTAAATGCTAGCATCCCGGTTGAACGTTTAAAAGTATATGATAACGGGGGAAGAGAAATGTATAGCACCGATCTTAATGGCAGGCAGGGATATTTTTCTATTCAGCTACCCGGTATGGCAAAGGGAATTTATTTTGTAGCGATACAGGGAAAAGATTATACTAAAACAGAAAAAATCTTTATTCAATAAAGCATTAAGCCCTTACTACTTATGTATAAGGGCTTTTCTTTTCAGTTAATGATTGAAAGACAGGAATTATCATTCCCGGTTCAAATCCCTTTTGCACCAGGTAATCCATTGTCTTCTTTTTGCGAACCAAATATTGTTCGTCTTTTAGTGCAGTATATTTTTCTATAGCCAGGTCTTTCAGCGTTTTTGAATATTCGTGTTCATCAATCTGGTTCAGCGCTTTTTTAATGCTATGATCATTTACTTGTTTTTGCTTTAGTTCATATTTTATTTTTACGCGGCCCCATTGCTTCTGTCTCCACTTACCTCCCGCAAAAGCGATAGCAAACCTTTCTTCATTCAGGCAACCCTCTTCTATCAGCGTGGAGATGATTTCATCATGGTCTTTTTTTGATACGCCCAGGTCATATAATTTCTGCTTTACTTCATGATGGCAGCGTTCCTGGTAACCACAGTAATGCTTTAGTTTTTGCAGGGCCTGTTCTTTGGTGAGATATTTTTTATACAGCATCCGGGCAAAACTAAAATAAAAAAGGGGTGGCCGGAAAGGCGGAAAGCTTTTTACTTTTCTCCCCGCCTTTCCCGCAAATAGATTTTTATACCTATCCTGTTTTTTTGCTACCTGGCGCTGCCTGTTTTTCCCTTTTTAGCGCTGTATAAAATTTTCAATGCTGTTTCTCCCCCGTTAATTACAGTGGTTCCATAACCGATATACAGATCATCTCCTTTGTCCACCAATGCAGAACGGTTTCTTATATTACTGCGGGATGTGCTTATACCGGCCTTTTGCTGGGCCGCACCGGCTTCATCATCTGTTTTTATTTCGTCGCTCACCTTACTGGTTACATCTGTTTCAAATTCACCATCACCATCCAGGTCAGCTTCAATCAATATACTTTTCAGTTCCGTGCGGTTGCTGCGTACTGTATTGTTATTTTGAATTTTAGCCTGCGCTTGTTCCGCACTAAAACTTCCTTCTTCAGTATTGCCTGCCGGGTTTCCTTCTTTGTTGATAGCCTGTACACTCCAGATAAAATCGCAGAGATAAGGCGGTTTGCAGGGACCCGTGTAGATACCGGCAACCGTCGTTTCGCTTACATTGGTAACTGTTTTTTCAACAATGGGTTGATTAGCCTGCCGTGCCTGCCCGCCATTTTGTCCCTGCATCAGTTGCCATACTTTTATCCTGTAAGTAACGGGCTCTTTTGGTTTGGGTACTAAGGGTGTCCAGCGAAAAGTAATGGGTTGATTTGCTTCTAAAGCAATCGTTCCTTTATCGCTACTTGAAATAATTTTCCCTTTCACAGTTCCATCCCAGCCTTTGCGGGTAGCATTATCAGCAGCCTCTTCATTGTCTATGTCGTTGTCAGCGATGCCCGATTTATTGGAACGTGAAGAGTTATGATCCTGCGCTTTTGTTTTACTTCCTCCTTTTACAGTTCCATCCCAGCCTTTACGGGTAGCATTATCTGCTGCCTCTTCATTGTCTATGTCGTTGTCAGCGATGCCCGATTTATTGGAACGGGAAGAATTATGATCCTGCACTTTCGTTTTATTCCCTCCTTTTACAGTTCCATCCCAGCCTTTGCGGGTAGCATTATCAGCAGCCTCTTCATTGTCTGTGTCGTTGTCAGCTATACCCGATTTATTGGAACGGGAAGAATTATGATCCTGCGCTTTTGTTTTACTCCCTCCTTTTACCGTTCCATCCCAGCCTTTGCGTTCATTCAAACCATCATTATCATCATCACCAACGGTTACCAACGTTTCATCATTGATGTAAAAATTTAATTCGGAGGAAATGGCATAGCTTCCTTTTCCCCAATCATTAAATTCAAACTCTCCGTATTCATTGGTTTGTGCAGTGCGCAAATTACCACCTGGGTTTTTGCCTCCTTTTACAATAATACCACCGATGGGGCTGCCTGCTACCAATGCAGATATAACTGCGCCACCGGGTAAAGCCCCGCCTGATAAACTGTTTTTGCCATCTGCTAATCTGCCGGTACTGCCATAAGCAGGGTTGCTGGCACCCAAGTTCCGGTCGGCTGATCTTGATGATGATGAATTACTCACGCCCCATGAAAAACTATTGCCCACTACCATCTCACTGATACCATCACCATTTACATCACCGGTTGCAATGGATAATCTTTTCGTATTAGAACGGGGGCTCCAGTTACCATCCCCTGTTACATCGCCTGTTGCCACCTTATCGTTCGACTGGTTTGATTTTGTTTTGGTTTTAATAACAGCATCTGCGAAACCGTCGCCATCTGCATCTGCCAGATCAATACTTAACTGCACTACATTCGGATGCGGGCTCAGCTTTGCATCAGCCGTAACATCCCTGGTAGTTCCATCACTGTAAGTTGCAGTAACAGCCAGTTTATCCGATAAATTAAGCCCGACAAGATTGGCGCTCAGCTTAGCTGTTCTGGCATAACTATTATCAACAGGTAATGTAACAGTGTTACCATTATTTCCGGCTTTTGACGAAAGGTCCCCTGACGATCCATCACTGAATGTACCGATAGCACGGAACGATTCCAGGCTACCATCACCATCTGTATCTGCCTTTATAAACGTAATTCTTTTAATATTCGACCGGGTAGTATTGATAGAAGCTTTTTGATTAGCGCTGTTATCCATGCTGCTGTTTATCCGGACGATCCATTGATCATCGCTACCCAGCATTTCTCCGGCCACATTATACTTACCACCCTTGCTAATCGTTACATCATACTTTTTTGTTGTACTAACGCTGCCACTCACTTTTACTATATAGGTAGCAGCAGGAACATTGGCAAAAAAGAAATCGCCACAGGTTCCTGTTTTTGTACGGGCAATCACCGTCATGGAATTGACATCCAGTAAATACACATCCAACCCTGCTACCCCATCACCATCCTGGTCAGTGGTATTCGTTCTGCTTTTTTCTCCAAACATCGGGTTTGTTCCCTGCTGGTCATTATCACTATATAAAGGATTGTTTTTTACAGACCCTTGTTGAATGACATGCGTCAATTCATGCGCCACGAGTTTTGCAGTAACAGCACAATCAGTACATGCAGTAGCTCCTTCTTCATTAAATAAGGGTTTATATTGTCTTCTTCCTGTAGCCTGCCCGCTACCGGCTTCTCTTGCATAGATAGTAGAAACGATTCCCTGCGAACCTGTCGAAGTGTTCATTGACCTTGCATACGAAGCGGCAGCAGCGCCTCCACCACTACCACCAGCGAGGTTACCCACGGAACTTACAGCCGCTGATTCATTGGTTACTATACCGGTTAGATTACTTGCACCCAGGCTTCGGCTTACTCTTCCGGAAATAACACCGGGACTGCCACGCAGCGATGCTCCCTGCGAAAGAGCACTTCCTGCAGCGTGTAATCCCTGGTTTACTTTTTCTCCAAACGTGGCGCCCTGTGTTTGTTTGGGTACTGTTACATTCATGGATATCCTGTTGGGCATTCCTCCATTACTGTTCATCCTGCTATTATAATTTGCCGCATCACCCGGGCAGGCGAAGGTCATTTCTTCTGTAGTGCCATCAGAACTGGTGGTTCTTTGGGTAACCATTCCACAATTTTCGCCGGTTGATTCATCTCTTGTAATATTTCCATACACTGGTTGCCCGGGCTGGTATGTTCTTCTTCCGGTGGCTAATCCACTGGCTGCATCTCTTGATGAGACGATTTCTCTCTTATTCACAGTCGGCAATACTCTTTTTCCCGTGGCTTGTCCGCTTGCATGATCTCTCGGTGAAAGAATATTATAGCGGACAGTGATGCCTGTAACAAGATTCGTGATATTGCGGGACAACTTCAACGCTTCAATACCACCGCCACGGCGTGCATCATAATTATTTACTTCTGATTTGGTATTCATGTAATCCATACCGATACCAAATGACCATACATCAGATTTGGTTTTATATTGTATGCCCAGCCCGGTTAAGAAACCGGGATAAATACTTTTCGCGGTTGATTCGTTTCTATAGGCAGCTCTTTGCGTCCCTTTTTGCTGAATGCTGACCAATCCGCTGTTATTGATAAATAAACCTCCTTTTGCATGAGCATACAATTCTACCGTATTGCCAAATCTGACCGAAGGGCCTAACAGCATGTACATATTCTGCTGTCTTGCTTTGGTAACTGTTAACTCCTGCGCCGGCACAGGAAAACGTTTTAAAAAATTATTGATCGTTGCATCATCCGGCGAAGAAGAACCAAAACCGGAACTGAAACTGATACCGGCCTTGCCAAAAAAATAATCAGCTCCAAAGCGGAAACCTGCTCCGCTGCCACGAAACAGCAAAGAATCATTACTGCTGTTGGTTGCCATGGAATACACAGGCGAAAAGGAAATACTTAATCCGTGGTTAGTTCTTGAAGCGTTTTGATTAAAAGCCCCCTGGTCTTGTGCACATAAAGAAGAGAAAATAAAGAGGAACAATAAAGATGCAAGGCACCTTTGGTGGCAGCTTTTCATGTGGTTTGGGTTTTATTGGGTCAGAAAAATACAATTAATATTTTCTAAATCCTATAACCACATGATGATTTTATTTGATTCAACGGGGTTATTCCTCCAGCCTGTCCGTACAATTGTATTCCTTTTTCAGAAAATCATCATAATGATCGGCTTTCTGAAAGAGATGGAGGAATGCGGCGGCTCCTGTTTCTTTGGTCATATCCAGGTCGTACATGATGCAGGATAAAACGATATTTTGTTTAACACAGCTTAATACCAGGCCGTTCGTTTTATAATTTTCCTGCAGCAGAAACTGGTACAGCGGTTTAATCTTTACAATATCCGTTGGCATCTGGCATAAATAAGCATCGCCGGCAATAAAGAAATTCTCTGCGTTGTAAGTGATCTTTATTTTAGCCGACCCTTCTTTCACACCCCAGTGGTTTACACCTTCCCTTGCCAGCCGTACATCCTTTCCGAGTTCTTTTAATATCTCTTCAATTGTCTTTGCAGCACCAACGGGTTGTATTTCTTTCTCCGGTATTACAGGCAACTTTACTTCCGTGCCACAACTGGGGCAATACTTCGTTGAGTCAATATTGGAACTGGTGACGAGATACGCACAACTAAAACAGCGGGTAGAAGCCTGCCCCCTGTTAGGCATATACATCTGCAATGCTTCACGTAAATAATTTACGGGCAATGCAAAACCAAGATTATCACCACCGCGGATGATAAAAGAATTTACTCCGATCACTTCGCCTTTATTATTTACCAAAGGACCGCCACTGTTACCCGGATTGATCGCCGCATCTATTTGTATAAATTTTAATCCGTCGCGGATACGGTCAACTTTTGATATTACGCCTTGTGTAGCTGTATAATTCAAACCATACGGGTGGCCGATCGCTACTATCTGGTCCCCGTCTTTCATGTCTTCATAGCGGCCGAGTCTTATCTCGGGTAATTCAATATTTTTTGGCGCTTCTAAAAAAGCAAGATCGTGTTTCCTGTCCGTGTACCATACACGGGAAAAGGCTTTATCAAATGCTTTGCCGGCAATGGTTACTTCGCCATTATTGTCAACCACATGATCATTGGTAACGATCAGGTCAAATTCTTTTACATAAAAACCTGTACCGGTACCTGTGGTAGTGGCTATTTGTATGATCGCTTTCTGGTATTGTTCTATTATTTGCTGAGAATCCATGACCGTTGATTACATTGATTGATTTGATTCTAATGATCTATTTCACTTTATTGTTGATCAGCCTTTTCATTTCAAGACTTTTTGCTCCAAAATTTATAAGCAATCCTATTTCAAGATGCAGACCTTCCAGGTAGTTTAGTCCCTGCGCCAAGTGTGCGTCATTTAGTTCTGTAATGGCCTTTATTTCTAACACGACTTTGTTTTCTATTAAAAAATCTATTCTTCTTTTTCCGACTTCAACATTCTCGTAAAATATTGGTAGCTCAACTTTATTTTGAAAGTTTATTCCTGCTTTTCCAAACTCAATGATCAGGCAATTATGATAAATCAGTTCCGGGTAACCGTTTCTCATCCGCTGGTGCACTTTCATTGCACAGCCAATGATCTTCTCCGTAATATCAGAATATTTAAACTCGGCCTTAATCATTTCATTAAAATCATCAGATCAGCGTAATCAATGGTCATGCTTCCATGTTTAAAAATTCTATCTCCGTCGTAAATGTCTGGTTAAAATTCACGAGGTTGTCAAACCGGAGGCCCTGCGTTTTTAAATCAGCATTCGGATATTTTTCTTTCCAGCTATCCTTTATAGTTTTTATCCTGGTAATGACCGCTTCCGGATTAAAATTATTTTTGGTTGTATCCGCATACACTTCTTTAAATCCAAGTGCCTTGAAATAATCGCTGTAATTTATTCTCATGTATAAATGAAAAAAATCCGTGATCATCCTGGGCAGGCTGTAAGAATACTGGCAGTACGAGATACCATACTCAATGATCTGGTTTGCCACGAAATGATAATTATTATCCCGGAACCAGCTCATGTTCTGGTTAGCCGCATGAATGGATTCAGCAACCGCCTTATGGTTTTGCGGTCCCACTACCGAAAAAGTATATTTTGAGCGGAACAGGTAAGAAAAGATTTCTTCTTTGCTTTTTGCCTGCATTTTTTTGAACTCTTCCACCATGTCCCGGTTCTTTTCTACTACAGGTCTTTCATCTTTTTTAAAAATAAATACCCGCTATCTTTTCCAGTTCATGTAATAATTTTCCTTCAGGACATAATAAATAATCTATACGATAAACAAGCGATAACAAGATATAAGAAATGCCACCGGAAAATTTATCATTATCCAGGGATGGGATCGTATCCAATGTTTGCTTCAGCCATTTCTGCAGGTATTCATATTTGATCTCTTTTTCGGCCTGCGGAATTTCGTCTATATGTTCACTATCCGTTTTTTCCAGTATCGCAAAATCCTGTACCAGCAGGTCGTCCTGTTTGTCGCCTTTGGTGGAAAGTTCTTTCAGACCATAATATAATTTACTGGGTGTCGCCGCTTCTATATTACTGTCGAATCTCATGCAAAGACGGTCATCATCCAATGCAAAGCGGCTGTAAAACAAACTAAAATTCATTTCCAGCAGGCGCCGCATCACCGGGACACTGGGTTGTGGCATCCTGGCCAGCGTTACTTCTGCAGTCAGCTCTTCTTTGTTGAAGTTTCCTCTTACCATCTTTGATCCCTGGTAAAACTCAAACCGGCCTTCTGCTCCATTGCGTTCATACACTACGTTCTGAATGGAGTCATCACGCAGGTATTCAAAAAAAGCATCAAAACTTTCGGTGTACTTTTTTTCCTTAAATAAACTATCCGCTTCCGTCCAGCGGTTTACTTTACCCACAGGCTTATTATTGTCAGAATATCGTCCAAAGAAAATAGCGGGTTCCGGTGCTTCCTTCTTCTTTCCCCATCCAAAGAGTTTATCAAGCATGTTGCGAAAATTGTAAAAAGGCAAGATACAAAAGAAGGCACAAGACACAAGAAAGAAACATGGAACAGGAGAAGGAAGGTGGCTGAATATGTAAAGGCCGGGAAACCAGTATGCTGCAACCCATGACAATTAATCCACTTGTTGTTATAAAGTATTGGCCATAATTCAAAAATCAGTAGTTTCGCCCCATTCAATTATAACTATGAAGTTTATTGTATCCTCTTCGGCTTTACTGAAACAACTACAGCATATCGCCGGTGTTATTAATGCCAATACAGTGTTGCCTATACTGGAAGATTTTTTGTTTGAAGTAGAAAAAAACAAACTCACCGTAGTGGCGACCGACCTGGAAACGGTGATGCGGGTGCAATTGGATATTGAAGCCAAAGAAAGTGGCAAAGTTTGTATCCCTGCTAAGATACTGATTGACTCATTGAAGAATATCGCTGATCAGCCACTTACATTTAATATTGACAAAAACTTCGGTATCGAGATCACCAGCGATAATGGTAAGTATAAAGTGATGGGAGAAAACCCCGATAACTTTCCTAAAGAGCCGGCTGCGGATGATACCACTTCCTTTACAATGACTGCTTCAGCCCTGGTAACCGCCATCAACAAAACATTGTTCGCTACCAGCAGCGATGACCTGCGCCCGGCAATGACCGGTGTGTTTTTTGAGTTAGATAAAAAAGGAGTACAATTTGTAGCTACAGATGCACACCGTCTTGTCCGCTATAAAAGAAAAGATGCTGCGGGTACAAAAAATGACAGCTTCATTGTTCCCCGCAAGCCATTGAACCTGTTGAAATCAGCTATTCCCTCCAATGAAGATGAAATAACACTGAGCTACAACGGCAATCATTTATTTGTAAAACATGGCACAACGCAAATGAGTTGCCGCCTGATTGATGCCAGGTTTCCTGATTATAAAGTGGTAATACCACTTGATAACCCTTATCGCCTGACAGTTAATAAAAATGATTTTCAAAGCGCCTTACGCCGGGTAAGTATCTTCAGTAATAAAAGCACTAACCAGGTAGCATTGAGCATAAGCGGCAGTGAATTGCAACTGGCTTCACAGGATGTTGATTTCAGTTTTGAAGGAACCGAAAGAATGAAATGCCAGTATAATGGCGAGGACTTGGTGATCGCTTTCAACGCGAGGTTCCTGATAGAAATGCTGAATGCTGCCGATAGTGATGAAGTAAACCTTGAATTGTCTACCCCAACTAAAGCGGGTCTTATCAAACCTTCTGAACAGGATGAAAATGAAGAATTGCTGATGCTGGTGATGCCGCTGATGCTGAATCAGTAAAACCCGAGCAGTCTCTCTAAAAGGAACGGTAACTATCTTAATATATTAATCTCTCTTTTCAGGAGAGATTTTTTATTTTACAATTATGAATTTCATTCTTCTCCTGTCATTTGATAATTATATCCCGGCGCATATTGCCATGGGCCGGTTGAAAGAAGAATATATTAATTGTCACCTGCTGGATGAATACATGGTGACCATTGATCCCTTTCTTTCTAATGCCATTGGCGGTATCAAACTCATGGTAGCAGAAACGCAGGCGGAAAGAGCTTTAGAAATATTAAATGCTGTACACGAATAGCCTTTCTTTCTCCGTTATTCCTTCGTAACTTTTGTCCTCAAACGATTTACCATGTGGGATAAGATCATTGCGCATTTTCAAACACTGGAACAGCGCCCGCTGGAACGAATGGCTATATTGGTGGGCGGCTTACTGATCTTCTGGATCATTGAAGGGGCAATTCCCCTGTTGTCGCTGCAATATAAAAAAAACAAACACCGGCATGCGGGCGTGAACTTTATATTCACTGTTATCCACCTTATTCTTCATACGGGTCTCGCAATAGTGATCGTTATGCTATCAGCGTGGTGCCTGCGCAATGGATTCGGAATTGTGTATTGGACCAACGCCAACGTGCTGGCCACTGTCATAATTGGTGTGCTGGCGCTTGATTTCAGCAGCTGGCTGGTTCATCTTGTTATGCATAAAAACCGGGTACTCTGGCGTTTTCATCTTATTCATCATAGTGATAACAATGTGGACGTCACAACCGGTCTTCGTCATCATCCGGGTGATAGCTTACTGAGGGGCATCTTCTTCATCCTGCTGATCTTTATTTCCGGGGCGCCGATGTACAGCGTTATGATCTACCAGACACTTGTTGTTCTTTCAACAGCTTTTACCCATGCAAATATCAGCTTACCCAAACGGCTGGATAAAGCATTAAGTTTTGTACTAGTTTCTCCTAATATGCACAAAGTGCATCACCACTGGAAACAAC